>NZ_BTPU01000035.1:0-158264 GCF_036985595.1 Vallitalea maricola
GATTACTAAGATAAGTCTTAACTTGACATTGGTAGCTATAATACCTTTGCCCCTAATAGCTATTGGAGGTATTTTTTTTGGAAGAGCAATAAGAGCTAGATTCAAAGATAAACAGGAAGCTTTTGCTCATATGTCAGAGATGGTACAAGAAAATATATCAGGAGTACAGGTAGTAAAAGCTTTTGTACAAGAAACCAAAGAAATAAAAGCATTCAATGAAACTAATAAAAATAATTATGATAAAAATATGCGTGTAATAAAATTATTTGCAATAATGAATCCATTAGCTATGTTAGTTACAGGCCTTAGTATAGCCATTGTTCTAGGCTATGGAGGATATATGACAATGCTTGGCAACATAACTCTTGGAGATTTTGTGGCGTTTACACAATATCTGCTTATGTTAGTATGGCCAATGATTGCTTTTGGCTGGTGTATTAACATTATGTCTCAAGGCTTAGCGTCATTATCCAGATTTCAAAATATACTAGATGAAAAACCAGAAATTATTGATGAAGAAACAGTTAAACAGATAGACTCTATCAAAGGTGATATTGTCATTAATAACCTTACATTCAATTATCCGGGCTCAGGGCTTAAGGAACTTGATAATATATCAGTTACTGTTAACAAAGGCGAAACCCTTGGTATTGTTGGTAGGACAGGAAGCGGTAAAACAACTTTGGTGAATATGCTTCTTAGAATGTATAACCCACCAAGAGGAACCATTTTCATTGATGATGTGGATATCATGGATATACCATTAAAAGTTTTACGTCATTCTATTGGATATGTTCCACAAGATAATTTCTTGTTTTCAGATACCATATCAAGGAATATAGCTTTTGGAGTAATAGAAACTAGTGATGAATATATAGAATGTGCAGCAAAAAATGCCAATGTACATGATAACATAATAGAATTTTCCAACAAATATGCTACTGTTGTAGGTGAAAGAGGGGTTACTCTATCAGGGGGGCAGAAACAACGTATATCTATAGCAAGAGCATTAATAAAAGATCCTGCAATAATGATTCTAGATGATTCTGTATCTGCTGTGGATACTAATACAGAAGAACAGATTCTTAATCATATCAAGGAAGAAAGAAAAGATAAAACAACAATAATAATAGCCCATAGAATCTCAACAATACAGAACTCAGATAAGATTATTGTTATTGATGAGGGTAAAATCATCGAGTCAGGAACTCATGATAGTCTAGTAGAACAAAAAGGATTATATTACAACATGGTTGAGAAACAGCAACTGGAAAAAGAGTTGGAGAAGGAATAGGAGGTTAGTTTATGCATGATTATGAAGATGTAGATATGAAAAAAGGTTATGATAAACAACTTCTGAGACGTCTTTTTTCATATGCCAGACCATATCTAGGATTAATTATCATTTCTTTAGTACTGCTTATTGGTGTAGTAGGCGCAGAGCTTGTTAAACCAGTACTAGTTGGAAATGCCGTTGATGATATAATAACAAAATATGATACTATGTATTCCACTGTCAGTAAAGATACAAAAGGTGCTGTTAAGATAAGAGACTACTATTATATAAGAGATGAAAAAAATAAATATCTTAGTGCAGAAAAAGCAAGAATCATATATGATGAAACTTATGACAACCCATATTTCTTAGTATCAGGAATTGATAGTGCACAAGTCAACAAATTAGACAAAGTAAAAAAAGTAATACTAAAGGATGGAAAATACTTTATTGAGTATGATAATATAGAAAAAGAAGTAACTCTATTAACTAATAATGAAATTAAGCTGCTTAGGCAGGACCACATTAATGGACTATTAAGAATAACAATCATTTTTATTGTAGTACTGATATTTGGATTGTTAATTAGTTATTTTCAAACCATTCTACTTAACTATACAGGCCAAAAGATTATTTATAATATTAGAAATGATGTGTTTACTCATATACAAGGATTATCCATAAAATTCTTCAATAACAATCCTGTAGGAAAATTAGTGACAAGGGTTACCAATGATACAGAAACACTTAATGAAATGTATACTAGTGTTATAGTAAATTCAGTTAAAAGTGTACTTATGTTGTCAGGTATATCCATTATGATGTTTATATTGGAATGGAGACTTACATTAGCTATATTTTTAGTTATACCACTTCTAGTAATAGCAACTTTATTATTTAGGCATCATTCTAGAAAAGCTTATCGAGAAGTGAGAACGAAAGTAGCAGCTATCAATACTTTTTTGTCAGAACACATTTCAGGTATGAGGATTGTTCAGATATTCTCACAAGAGAAAAGAAAAATGGATGAATTCAGTGAAGCCAATGAAGAACTGAAAAAAGCTAATTTGAAGCAATTAATAGTATTTGGTATATATAGACCTTCAATGTATTTTATTTATGTTATAGGGTTATCAATTGTATTAATCTATGGTGGAAATATGGTATTGGAAGGTGATATGTCCATTGGGACCTTGATTATATTCATTCAATATATATCTAACTTCTTTGACCCAATACAACAATTAGCAGAGCAGTTCAATATTTTACAATCTGCTATGGCTTCATCAGAAAAAATCTTTACACTATTGGATGAAGACTCTAAAATAGAAAATAATGAAAATGCTGTTAAGTTAGATAAATTAAAAGGCGAGATAGAATTTAGGAATGTATGGTTTGCTTATAACGATGAGGAATGGGTGCTGAAAGATGTATCATTCAAAGTTAGTCCTGGTGAGACAGTTGCTTTTGTAGGTGCTACTGGAGCAGGAAAAACATCAATACTAAATTTAATAAGCAGATATTATGATATCCAAAAAGGAGAAATACTCATTGATGGTCATAATGTAAAAGATATTGATTTGAATAATCTTAGATACAATGTAGGACAGATGCTTCAAGATGTATTTCTATTCACTGGCAACATTAACAGTAACGTAAGATTAAGAAATAATGAAATTACCGATAAACAGATAAAAGAAGCTTCTAAGTATGTTAATGCCGATAAATTCATTCAGAAGTTACCGGATAAATATAGCGAAAAGGTTTATGAAAGAGGTGCTACTTTTTCATCTGGACAGAGGCAACTACTTTCATTTGCTAGAACTTTAGCTTTTGACCCATCTATTCTTATATTGGATGAAGCAACTGCCAATATAGATACAGAGACAGAACTCTTGATTCAAGATGCATTATATAAACTGATGCAGGGAAGAACAACTCTTGTAGTAGCACATAGATTATCGACGGTTCAGCATGCAGATAAGATTATTGTCCTACACAAAGGAAGAGTCAGAGAAATCGGTAATCACCAAGAACTATTGGCAAGAAAAGGCATATATCACAATTTATATGAATTGCAATATCAAGAGGTTAATTAGTATAATAGTAGATACAAGATTTAATTTAGACAGATATAGTAGAAGGAATGATTATAAATGTTTGATATTGAAGAAGAATTAAAAAAGCTACCTGTCAAGCCAGGAGTTTATCTGATGAAGGATATGTATGGAAACATAATCTATGTGGGAAAAGCAATCAAGCTCAGAAATAGAGTAAGACAGTATTTTAGAAAATCAACAAATCATTCTAATAAAATAAAAAAAATGGTTTCTATGATAAAATCATTTGAATATATAGTAACGGATTCTGAGCTTGAAGCACTTATATTAGAGTGTAATCTTATAAAGAAACATAGACCCAAATACAACACTCTTTTAAAAGACGATAAATCCTATCCCTACATTAAAGTAACAATTAATGAAAAATATCCTAGAATCTTATATGCCAGGGAATTGAAAAAAGACAAAGCCAAATACTTTGGTCCTTATACTAATACAAGAGGGGCTAAGGATACCATTGATGTGGTAACTAAAATATGGAAGGTAAGAACGTGTAACAAAAGCCTGCCAAAAGAAATAGGAAAAGGAAGACCCTGTCTCAACTACCATATAAAACAATGTAATGCACCATGCCAGAATTACATAACAGAAGAAGAGTACAAAAAAGATATTCTAGAGATCATTGAATTCCTAAACGGTAAATATGATAAAGTAATAGATATATTAAAGGATAAGATGAACAAAGCTTCAGAGGATTTAGATTTTGAAAAAGCTGCTGAATACAGAGACCAATTGTCAAGTGTGAAAAGTATTGCAGGAAAACAAAAGATTATCAATGCTTCAATGGAAGACCAAGATGTTATTGCATTCGCTAAGGCACATGACGAAGCTCTAGTTCAAGTATACTTCGTTAGAAACGGTAAGCTCATTGGAAGAGAACATTTTCATCTTGATGGTGTAGAAGAATTACATAGACGAGAAGTGATGACAGAATTTGTTAAACAATTCTATTCTGGAACACCTTTTATACCAAAAGAAATAATACTTCAAGAAGAAATAGATGAAACTAATATCATCAATGCTTGGTTAACCAGTAAAAAAGGTCAGAAAGTCTATATAAAAGTACCTAGAAAAGGCGAAAAACACAAGCTGGTTGAACTAGCCGCCAACAATGCTCTACTCACATTTGAACAGTTTGGAGAAAAAATAAAAAAAGAAGACAAGAGAACAAAAGGAGCTGTAAAAGAGATAGTAGAGATACTTGGTATTGAAGATGAGGTTAAGAGACTAGAAGCATATGATATATCTAATATACATGGTTTTGAATCAGTAGGTTCCATGATAGTTTTTGAAGAAGGCAAACCTAAGAGAAGCGACTATCGAAAATTCAGGATAAAATCAGTAAAAGGTCCAGATGATTACAAAAGCATGGAAGAAGTTTTGACAAGAAGATTTACCCATGCTCTTGAAGAACAAAAAGAAATGCTGCTAAAAAAACAGGATTTAAGTTTAGGAAAATTTACTAGACTACCTGATCTAATCCTAATGGATGGTGGAAAAGGACAAGTCAACATTGCCCTGAAAGTACTTAATGAAATAGGTTTATCAATACCAGTATGCGGCATGGTCAAAAATGATAAACATAGAACTAGAGGAATTTTTTATAACAACATAGAGTACAATATTGATAAAGACTCCGAAGGATTCAAGCTAATCACAAGAATCCAAGACGAAGCACACAGATTCGCTATAGAATATCACAGAAAACTAAGAAGCAAAAAACAAATACAATCCATACTAGACGATATAGAAGGAATCGGACCAAAACGAAGAATAAACCTAATAAAACATTTTGGTTCAGTAGAAAAAATTCGAAAAGCAGATGTAGACGAGCTAGAAAAAACAGAAGGTATAAACAGAAAAGTTGCACAAACTATATATGATTTTTTCCACGAGTAAGAACACGAGTAAGAAATAGGACTATAAATAAATTTTTTTATCTACGAGACTTCCCCATAATGGATAGTAAAGGTGAATGTGAAGTAGTGAGCCAGGACGGCGAACCCAGCTTTTTTTACATGGACGTAAAACTTGCTGGCGAAACATTCACCTTTACTATCCAACTTCGGGACTTACGGTTAGGTAAACAAACTTTAAAAGATATAAAAAAGTGATGATAATTCATTTATAATATGCTAAAATATTAAAGAAATAGCTTAGGAGGCATTCTTATGTATACTGTAAAATTGACTAAATTAGTAGAAAAGATGAAGCTCAAAAATTTAACTCCAGAAGTAGAAATTGATAATATAGTAATAACCCATTCTGATATTAACAGACCAGCATTACAATTAGCAGGTTTTTTCGATTACTTTGATTCAGAAAGAGTTCAGATAATGGGTAAAGTTGAAATAACATATTTAGAGAAAATGGACAAGAGTGAGAGAAGTAAGGTATTAGATACTCTCTTTAGCAGAAAAATACCATGTCTAATACTATCCAGAGAATTAGAACCTTTTGATGATATGTTAGAAACAGCAAAAGCCAACAACGTACCTATATTTCAAACAAAAAAGACTACTTCAACATTTATGGCTGAAATAATAAGATGGCTTAAGGTGGAATTAGCCCCAAGAATATCTATACATGGCGTTTTAGTTGATGTATATGGCGAAGGTGTACTTATAATGGGTGAGAGCGGAATTGGTAAAAGCGAATCTGCTTTAGAACTTATAAAAAGAGGACATCGTCTAGTAGCAGATGATGTTGTAGAAATTAAAAAAGTATCTGAAGAGACACTACTAGGTTCATCCCCAGCTATAATAAGACACTTCATAGAGCTTAGAGGTATTGGAATAATTGATGTAAAAACACTATTTGGTGTTGAATCAGTTAAGAAAATACAAAACATAGATTTAGTTATAAAATTAGAATTATGGGACCCAGAAAAAGAATATGATAGATTAGGTCTAACCGAAGAATACATTGAGATATTAGAAAATAAAGTTATATGTCATTCCATACCTATCAGACCTGGAAGAAATATAGCTATTATTGTAGAATCAGCTGCTATAAACCATAGACAAAAACAAATGGGTTATAATGCTGCTAGTGATTTAGTAAATCGTGTAAGCGGCAATCTAAAACGCAGAAATGAAGAAAGATATATAAAAGACAATAAATAAGGAGGACTACATGTATAACATTGGAATTGATTTAGGAGGAACAAATATCGCAGCAGCTATAGTTGCAAAAGATGGTACAATCATAAGAAAGGATTCAACACCTACACTTGGAGATAGAGATGATAAACTCATCATAAAAGATATGGCCATGTTGGCTTTAAAACTTATTGAAGAAGAAGGTTTATCTCTTGATGATATTCATTCAATAGGAGTAGGAAGCCCTGGAACACCAGATCCTGAAAAAGGATTAATAGTTTACGCTAACAATCTTAACTTTAAAAATACACCAATCAGAGATGGGATTAGAAAATACATCGATAAACCAGTTTACATTGGTAATGATGCCAATGTAGCAGCTCTTGGAGAATATGAATGTGGTACAGGAGTTGACTATAAAGACTTAGTTGCTATTACTCTAGGAACCGGAGTTGGTGGCGGTATCATAATTGATGGTAAGATTATCGGCGGCAGCTTTAATGGCGGTGCAGAACTTGGGCATGTATCTATTGATTTTAATGGTATACAATGTAATTGTGGAAGAAAAGGATGTTGGGAACAATATTCATCAGCTACAGCATTGATAAGAGATGCAAAAGAAGCAGCAGCCAAAAACAAAGATTCAAAACTCAATGATTTGGTTGATGGTGACCTAAGCAAAATGAATGCTAAGATTCCTTTTGATGCTGCTCAGGCAGGAGATAAAGTCGCTGGGGAAGTAATTGATAATTATATTAAGCATTTAGCAGTAGGTATTGTTAATGTAATTAATATTTTCCAACCAGAAATAATTGTACTTGGTGGTGGAGTATCTGCGCAAGGAGATAATCTAATAAACCCTCTTAGAAAAGAGATTATAGATGAAATATATGGTGGAGAACCTGCATTCAAAACAAAAGTACAAGTGGCTAAGTTAGGTAACGACGCTGGAATAATAGGCGCAGCGATGTTATATAGAGCTTACGAATAAAAAATAATTAAAATAAACAAATAGTAATTATAAGGGGCTGTATCACAATATATTATTGAAGTCAATATCCTTAAGGATAAACAAATGTATTTTGATACAGCCCTTCTATACTTAAGTATAGTCTAAACAAACTTTCTATTCATAATAAATCGTAATGAAGAAAGATACTTTGATAAATGAAAAATATATAGTGAATCTGATAATCTTTTTCAATAAATTCCTTTTTATTATTGACAATGATTCTCATTTTTGATATTATAGATTTAAAGTAAGTACCATAAAACTTCATTGGTATCTAATTAAAATAGAACGATATAAAAGAGATAGGAAGTGATGTTATGACTTTATCAAAAGCAAAAATGAACAAGGAATATACGGTTAATTCTATATCAGGGCAAGAGGATATGGTTAAGTTTCTTTTTTCTCTAGGTTGTTATGAAGGAGAAAAAGTGACAATAATATCTAAAATAGCATCTAATTACATTATTAACATTAAAGATAGTCGTTATGGTATTGACGAACAATTAGCTAAAATAATACAAGTTGCTTAGAATGAGAATATGGAGCATTAATAGTAGTCTAATCAAGGGCTGCTAATATTACTTAGTTATAAAATAAATGAACTTATGAAACGATAATGATTATCAATATTATAAAATATGATGAAAAAAGGTGGTAAAAGATGAAAATTGCATTAACAGGAAACCCTAATAGTGGTAAAACAACTATGTTCAATGCGTTAACAGGAAAGCTTGAACATGTTGGTAACTGGGCTGGGGTTACAGTAGAAAAAAAAGTTGCGAAACTAAAGGGTAATCTAAAAACAAAAAAATCTGAAGAAGTCATGGTTGTAGACTTGCCTGGAGCATACTCAATGAGTCCTTTTACTTCAGAGGAAAGTATTACCAGTGATTTTGTGAAAGAAGAAAATCCTGATGTTATTATTAATGTTGTGGATGCTTCAAACCTAAACAGAAGTTTATTTTTTACAACTCAGCTTTTGGAATTAGGTATTCCTGTTGTTGTAGCTCTTAACAAATATGATATGGTTAAGAGAAATGGTCTTACCATAGATGTATCACGACTTAAGAATCTATTAAATTGTCAAGTTATCGAAACTTCTGCATTAAAAGAAGTTGGATTAAATGAATTAGCTGCTTCTGCTATAGAGTACGGTAATAAAAAGGCCGGTCAAGTAGCTCCAAAGATTATGGAAGATGATTTTCAGATAAAAACTAAAGCAGATGCAGAAAAAGCAGATAAATTAAGATTTAACTTTGTAAATGAAATAACTAAAAAAGTTGAAGTAAGAAAAATAAAATCAAGTAAAGTAACTATTGCTGACCAAGCAGACCGTATTGTTGCTCACAAATGGTTAGGAATTCCCATATTTGGTTTAATATTGTGGGCAGTATTCTACATATCACAATCATGGTTAGGGCCTCTATTAGCTGGATATGTAGAAACAGGAATTGAAATGTTGACAAATGCAGTATCAGGAGGCTTAGAAAGTGCAGGAACTAATGATTTCTTAACAGCATTAATTGTTGAAGGTATTATTGGTGGAGTTGGCGCCGTACTTGGTTTCTTACCATTAATCATGGTATTATTCTTCTTATTATCATTACTAGAAGATTGTGGTTACATGGCACGTGTTGCGGTTGTTATGGATAGATTTTTCAAAAAGATCGGACTATCAGGAAAATCCATTATTCCTATGGTAGTAGGATATGGTTGTGCGATTCCAGGAGTTATGGCAACAAGAACAATCAAGAGTGAAAGACAAAGAAGAATGACAGCAATGTTAACACCTTTCATTCCTTGTGGTGCTAAGGCACCTATTATTGGTCTGTTTGTTGCAGTATTCTTCCCAAAAGCACCATATATGGCTCCAATAACTTACTTTGTAGCTATTATATTGATTATTCTTGTGGGATTATTACTTAAAAGAATTACTAATGCAGAAACAGAAGTTAATTATTTTATGATTGAATTACCAGAATATCGTTTACCTAGTATTAAACGTGCAGCACTTTCCATGTTGGATCGTGCAAAAGGTTTTATTATAAAAGCTGGTACAATTATCCTAGTTTGTAATGCAGTAGTATTCGTTCTACAATCTTTCGATTTCAGCTTACATCTAGTTGGTGACGAAGGAGTAAGTTCAAGTATGTTAGCAATCATCGCTAAGCCAGTTGCATTCTTGTTAATACCATTAGGATTTGGAATTTGGCAATTTGCAGCTGCTGCAGTTACTGGATTCATTGCTAAAGAGAATGTGGTTGCAACACTTGCTGTATGCTTTGCATTATTTGGTGATGATGCTGAAGCAGTACTTAGTACACCAGGTAGTGATAATGTGCTTATGGTAGCTGGTGGTTTAACAGCGGTTAGCGCTTTGTCATATATGTTCTTTAATTTATTCACACCTCCTTGTTTCGCAGCTATTGGAGCAATGAACTCTGAAATGGGTTCTAAGAAATGGCTGTGGGGAGCTATAGGAATGCAGTTTGGTATAGGATATATGTTAGCTCTATTAGTTAATCAAATAGGTTCACTTATCGTATATGGTAAACCTGCAGAAGGATTCGTAGCATCAATAATAATTTTAATAGTTGCGGTTATATTATTAGTGACACTTATCAAGAAAAAGAAAGATGGAGGAGTAACAGGTATTAATCAAAGCCGACAACAAAAGGAGATAGCTTAATATGGGAAACTTCATTGCTGGTGGTATAATTATTCTTTTAGTAGGATTAGCAATCCATAAAATGTATAAAGATAAAAAGGCTGGGAAAAAGTGCAGTGGATGTAGTAGTTGCCCTGCACAGTGTGACTGTGAATCAAAGAAATAGATAAAAATAAAATTGTAATAAGGTTATCTCTTCAAATAGATAAAATCTAAGGGGGATAACCTTTTTAATAGGATAAACAAAGTAATAATAGTAATGTTTACAGCTTAAATAATGGATGCATCCCATAAAATTCTTTGATAAAGAGTTAATTAGGAATACATCCATTTATTAGTTAATTCTTACGGCTTTTAATAATTAAACATCTAATTCTTTTTTTGCTTCATAAAATGCGTTAATAGCCACATCCAAATCTTCCTTACTATGTACAGCAGAAATCTGTGTCCTTATTCTAGCTTTACCTTTTGGAACAACTGGATAGTAGAATCCAATAACATAAACGCCCTTCTCAAGCATTTTCTCAGCCATCTTCTGCGCAACTACAGCATCACCTAACATAATAGGTACAATTGGGTGCTCACCATCTGGAATATCAAAACCAACTTTTTTCATACCCTCTCTAAAATACTTAGTATTTTCTTCTAACTTATCTCTAAACTCTGTGGAATCCGATAACATTTCAAGTATCTTAAGAGATGTTTCAGCAATCGCAGGAGATAAAGTATTAGAAAACAGGTAAGGTCTTGAACGCTGACGAAGCAAATCAATAATCTCTTTCCTGCCACTTGTAAAACCACCACTAGCACCACCTAGAGCTTTACCAAGAGTACTGGTTATAATATCCACTCTACCAATAACATCTCTATATTCATGAGTACCACGACCCTTTTTACCAATAAAACCAGTTGCATGGCTGTCGTCTACCATAACCATAGCGTTATATTTATCAGCTAAATCACAAATACCTTTTAGATTAGCGATAATACCATCCATAGAGAAAACCCCATCAGTAGCAATCAATTTCAATCTTGCACCATTTTTATCAGCTTCAATCAATTTCTCTTCAAGGTCTTCCATGTTATTATTAAGGTAACGATATCTTTTAGCTTTACATAATCTAATACCATCAATAATACTAGCATGATTAAGCTCATCACTTATTATAGCATCCTCAGCTGTAAGGATTGTTTCAAACAACCCACCATTAGCATCAAAAGCCGATGAATATAAAATAGTATCATCTGTATACAAGAATTCCGATATTTTCTTCTCCAGATCTTTATGAATCTTTTGAGTTCCCACAATAAAACGTACCGAAGAAAGACCATATCCCCATTTCTCATAACTTTCCTTAGCAGCCTTTATCACAAAATCATGAGAAGCCAAACCAAGATAATTATTAGCACAAAAATTAAGAACCTGCTTCTTAGACAAAGTATCAATTTTCCCACTCTGTGGCGTAGTAACAACTCTCTCATTTTTCCACAATCCACTTTCCTTGATGTCATTAAGCTGCTCCCTATAAACTTTCTTTGCATTCTCAAACAAAACATTCATCCCTCTTTCTTCATTTATTTTATCTTAAATTCAAATTTATATTTTTATTCAGCCATAAACTATCCTGAACTAGCGATCATCAAACAGGTATGATTCAAAATATCGAGCGTAGATAGTATAGGGGGAATATGTAGCAGTGAGCCATGGACGGCGAACTCAGCAATTTAAACATGGACGTTTAATTTGCTGACGAAATATTCCTCCTATACTATCTACGCGACCGTTACCCACTATACTAATCTACCAATCTATTTATCCCAACTAAGAACTACCTTCCCAGATTTCCCCGAATTCATTGCATCAAAACCTTTCTGAAAATCAGTATAATGATACCTATGAGTTATGACTTTACTAATATCAAGTCCCGACTGAATCATAGAAGTCATCTTATACCATGTCTCAAACATTTCTCGTCCATAAATACCTTTAATATTTATTCCATTGAACACTATTTTATTCCAGTCAATTACAGTGTCCTTAGGCTGAATACCAAGCATTGCGATTTTGCCTCCATGTTCCATACAATCTATCATATCATTAAAAGCACGTGTATTACCTGACATCTCTAAACCTACATCAAATCCTTCTTTTATACCTAATTGGTGCATAGTATCCCTGATAGTAGACTTACTCACATCTACAGTGATTGCTCCCATTTTCTTTGCAAGCTCAAGACGATATGGATTCACATCAGTTATTACAACATATCTAGCTCCCGCTTTCTTAGCAATTGCAGATGCCATAATACCAATTGGTCCAGCACCAGTAATAAGTACATCCTCGCCTACAAGGTCAAAAGATAATGCAGTATGTACAGCGTTACCTAGGGGATCAAAACAACTAATAACATCCCTATCAATATTCTCATCACACAACCATACATTAGTAGCCGGAATCACAAGATATTCAGCAAAAGCACCAGGTCTATTAACACCTACACCGCTTGTGTTAATACATAGATGCCTGCGTCCAGCTAAACAATTACGACAATGACCACACACAATGTGACCTTCACCAGATACTAACTCTCCGATTCTGAATCCTTTAACATTATCTCCATAACCAACTATTCTTCCAACATATTCATGACCAATGACCATAGGGGTAGGAACAGTTTCACTTGACCATTTATCCCAATTGTAGATATGAACATCTGTACCACAGATAGATGTTTTTTCTATTTTTATCATCACGTCATTTTTACCCATTTCTGGAACAGGTACTTCTTCTAGCCAAAGACCCTCTTTAGGATATTTTTTAACTAATGCATTCATGGTTTTCTTAGTTTCCAATTTCGTTGACAATATAATTCTCCTTTCAATCCAAATAATAAGGAACTTGAATCTAATTCAATAAAGAACTAATTTATTATTTATCTATAGTATAAATAAAGAATGTTTTTCTGTCAAACACATTTTTACTAAAATGTACTATTTATTTAGTACGGACCCAAATATCCGTGTTTATTTTAATATATAGTTGGTAAATTAACACAGTATTTTCGAAATATTAAAGGATTTTTTTATTATTTAACAGATTACATTAAGTTTACATATTAAAATGTTCAAATTTATTAATTGACAATTCTTTGACTATTACATATAATTAAAGTCAGTAGCTTAAAAATACTATAATTCGACAATATAAATAAGAAATATGCTAGTAATAAATGTGTGTATATTTCTTAGCTGAAAGGTTAGGATTCCAGTGGAAGAGATTAAATATAAAATAATTAACGGTTATAAATTAAAAAAGAAAGAAGCTCTTGAAATCTATAGAACAACAGATACCGAAGAACTATGTCAGATAGCCGATGAAGTAAGGCAATTTTTCATGGGAAATAAGATTGAGCTTTGTACAATCATGAATGCAAAATCAGGGAAATGCAGTGAAGATTGTAAATACTGTGCCCAATCTGCTCATTATAGTACTGGTGTTAGCGAATATCCACTAATCAGTAAGGATGAAGCAATAAAAAGAGCTGAAGAAAATGTGAAATATGGAGTTGATCAATTCTCACTAGTTACAAGTGGAAAAGGAATATCAGACGAAGATTTTGATTATATCATTGACATATACAAAGAATTGAAAAGCAAATTTCCAGACTTGAATCTATGTGCATCTCATGGGATAATTACCTATGAACAAGCAGTGAGATTAAAAGAAATTGGAGTTAATAGATATCATCATAATCTTGAAACAAGTAAACGTTTCTATGAAAAAATATGTACAACTCATACATATAAAGACAGAGTTAATACAATAATCAATGCAAAAAAAGCTGGTTTATCTGTATGTTCAGGTGGAATTATAGGATTAGGAGAAAACGTATTTGATAGAATTAATATGGCATTTGAATTAAGAAAACTTGAAATTAACTCAGTACCTATTAATATTCTATGTCCTGTAAAAGGCACACCATTCGGGGATAAAGAAATTCTAGAACCTGAAATAATATGTAGAACCGTTGCTATGTTTAGATTAATATTACCAAAAACTAATGTTAGATTTGCAGGTGGACGTATAGCACTCGGAGAATATCAAAGACAAGGTTTCAAATCAGGTATCAGCGCTACTATGGTTGGTAATTATTTAACGACAATAGGTAATAACATAGAAGAAGATATTGAAATGATTAATCAATTAGGATACACCATAAAAGAATAATATAATAATACGTTAACTCCTTAAGTGAAGAACTTAGGGAGTTTTTACTATAGGCAAATAATAAATATATTATTTGTCTATAATTATGTCCAAAGTATCTATTTATATATATTTTTCTATAATATATTAATTGTAACATGGGTTACATTATTAAAATCTATCAAAAATTATGTTAATATTAGAGTTATTACATAAAAAATGTTGTTAAAAAAATAGAAAGGATGGGGAAATTGTTACGTAAGTTAATCAGTAAAATAAAAAGCAGAATTAGTTCTTTAAAAATACGACATAAAATATTATTATTCTATTTTATCTTAATTGTATTCAGTATAGGCTTGAGTATATTAATATATCAGCGGACATCTGAACATTACATGAATCAAAAGATGAAGGAAATAGCTATTCAAGGAATAGAATCTGATAGCAGAAGCGTTGAGATGTTGATAGATGATATTAATAATTATTCCAAGATATTGATAGCTAATCAAAATGTACAAAAAATCTTACAAGAAGAAAATGAAAATAAAAAAGTAGATTATAAGGAATTAGATAGATTCTTAAGTCAATTTATTAATTTTAATCCCAAGGTATCCTCTATTTACATATTCAGCAATTCTGGTACTAAATACTATACTGAAAAACAAGCTGTTAAGAGTATACAGCTTGAAAACATAAAAAAAATGCCATGGTACAAGGAAACCATAAATAAAAAAGGTGGATATATAATTAGAGTCAATGATTTATTGACTGAGAATGAGGACAATAGCTTTATTTCATTTATTAGAGTTATCAATAACATAAATAAGCTTGAACCTATAGGTCTATTAATGATTAATGTAAGTGAAAGCGTTATAAAAGATGCACTTGGATTGAATCCGTATAATAATACATCAGTTCTTATTAAGAATAAGTATGGACAAGATGTAATTAATTATAACAACAGTGATTTTATTGATGAAGATGAATTGTTACATGATTTGAATAGTGTTGATTCTTTTTCATATCCATTAAAGAATAAAAAGAATATTGTTATGGTAACAGGTCTTAATAATAATATTTATGGTTGGAAATTTTTAAAAGTCATACCTTTTGAGAATTCCTCTATGTATCTACAAACCTTCAACTTTGGGTTGTTAGGTATTATATTGGTAAATGTTATATTAGTAGCACTTGGTTCTATATTTATCTCCAAACTCATAACAGATCCAATACATAGCTTGATAAACTCAATGAAAGATGTTGAAAAAGGAGAATTTCAATTAGTATGTATCAATACTAATAATGATGAAATAGGTATGCTGAAAAATGTATACAACTATATGATTAATGAAATTCAACTTCTTATAAAGAAGATTATCCATGAGCAGAAAATAAAAAGAAAAGCAGAGTTTGGCATAATTATGGAACAAATTAAACCTCATTTTCTCTATAACACTCTAGACTCCGTAAGTTCCTTAATCATGTTAGAACGTAATGAGGAAGCTTATAATAGCCTTAGTGCATTAGGAATATTCTATAGGACTAGTCTAAGTAATGGAAGAGATATAATTACAATCAAAGAAGAAGTAGAAACTGTAAAAAATTATTTGTATATACAAAAAATCAGATACAGAGATTTATTTGAAGTAGAGTATCAAATAGATGAAAAAACTCTAGATGTAAAAGTACCTAAACTCATATTGCAGCCTCTTGTAGAAAACAGCATATATCATGGCTTAAGACCAGCAGGTGACAATGGAAAAATTATAGTAAAAACTGAAAAATTGCAAGAAAAAATATATCTTATAGTAGAAGATACTGGGGTTGGTATGGATAAAGAGCAATTAGAATTATTGGATAAAGATACTAATAAAAGAATTGGGATACATGCTACCAAAGAAAGAATAAGAATTCTTTTTGGAGATAGTAGTAAATTCACTATAAGTAGTATTAAGAATGAAGGAACAAAAGTAGCAATGGAAATACCAATACAAAAAGAGGATGATTACATTGAATAAGGATTTATTGAAAGTATTAATTGTTGATGATGAATATCTAATCAGAGAGCTTCTGAAGAAAAAAGTTGATTGGAAAAGTATTGAATGTGAAATAACAAGTGAAGCAAGTTGTGCTTCAGAAGTATTTGATATATTAGAAGAAACTCCTATTGATTTGATTATTACAGATATTAATATGCCAAAAACAGATGGGCTTGAGATGTCAAAACTAATTTTAGAAAGCTATCCTAAGATGAAAATAATGATTTTGACTGGATATGATAAATTTGAATATGCCAAAAGTGGTATAGAAATGGGAATTGCAGATTATATCCTGAAACCTATACAAAAAGATAAAATAGAAGAATCAGTCCTTAATGTTAAGAAAGTTATTGAACAGGAAAGGATAAAAGAGTTGGAATATTGCTTTGTAAAAGAAAAACTCCAAGAAAATCTACCGTATCTCCAAGAAAAGTTTTTCATGGAATTATTACATAATGATTTAGTAAGAGAAGAGATAGAGGAAAAGGTAAAATTCCTGCAATTGAAATTTAATATGGATTTGAAATTTCAAGTAGCTGTAATTGAATTAGAATTGGGTATAGATAAAAAGCTTTCTGAGGAAAACAGGCTTATTACTTTGCTAAGTGTAAAGAATCTAATTGATGATTATTATAAAGAAGTAGATGGGATCTATACTATATTTGATTCCAAGCAGCGAATAACAATTTGCCATAATAGTAATGAATCAGGTAATCTCTTAGAAGAATGCAATGATTTTCTAGAAGTGATAAAAGCTAATTGTAAGAGTAATGTCAGTATAGGTATTGGTAGTCCCAAATCCAGTATAAACCATATAAAAGAATCATACAAAGAAGCTTTATTATCCATACGTTATAAAACCATTCTAGGTAATAATACAGTAATATGCTATAAGGATTTAGACATAATATCCAATGAAAGCACTGTATTATCACCAATTGAAGAAGAAGAAATTGAACAATTACAGTTTTTAATCAAAACAGGATTAAAAGAAAATGCAATCGAGTATCTAGATTCTATTTTCCGCAAGATTGTACAAAAAGGAGATTTTGAAAATAAATTGTTCATTGAACATATAAGAGTGCAAGTTACACGAATAGTATCCATGTTACTATATATGATTTCATCAATGAATATAAAAGTTGATTCAATTATTGATGATGAAGACAATTACTTCAAGATGGTAACAGATATAAAGACCATTCCTGGCGCAAAAGAAATTCTAGATACACTTATAACTAAAATAGTTGACTATATTAATAGTGTGCAGAAACACATGGTAAATGATTATATTAAAGATGTAGAAGAATACATAAAAGATAATATTGGTAATTATGGATTAACCCTCAAGAAGGTAGCCGCCAATTTTTACTTGAATCCCAGTTATCTAAGTAGAATATTCAAACAAAAAATAGGAATTTCCTTCAAAGAATATGTTAATAAAATAAGAATTGAAAAAGCAGTTGAATATGTTAGGAATACTGATATGAAAGTCTATGAAATAGGTGAAAAAATCGGTATACCAGATGCTAATTACTTTAGTGCTATTTTTAAAAAGCATGTGGGTATGTCAATCACTAGTTACAAAAAGATGATACATAAATAATTTTATTTTTTGAGCATGTAAAATTATAATAAGTAAAATTTTCAAAGATTGAGGTAAAGAAAAAGTATGTAATTTCTGGAAATAAAAAGCTATCATATAGAGGAACTAAATAATAAGGAGGAAATTCAAATGAATACATTCTTTAAAAAAGTAGTTACGTTAATGCTGATAGGGGTAATGGTTTTATCTATGGTAGGTTGCGGTAATAAAACTGAAGAAAAAAAACAGACAGATAATAAGACAGTTGATACTACTAACCAAAAAGAGGATAAAGAGGATAATAAAGAAGAGGAAAAAATTACACTTAATGTATGGCATCTATGGACAACAGATGCAGATGCTAATGCGAGATCATTCAGTAAGGTACTTAAAATGTATGAAGAAGAGCATCCCAATGTGAAAATAGCTATAGATGCTACAGAAAATGAAGCATACAAGACAAAAATCAAGACTGCAATGGCTGCAAATGAAGCTCCTGATGTCTTCTTTGCTTGGGGAGGAGGTTTCGCTAAGCCATTTGTTGATGCAGCACAGGTGCTTTGCTTAGATGAATATTTATCAGATGAGCAAAAAGGACGATTGCTAACAGGTGCCACATCTAATGTAACCTATGATAATAAGTTATATGGATTACCATTTATACAATGGATGGGTATATTATATTGTAATGAAGAATTATTTGACAAATATCAGGTAAAAATACCAGATACATATGATGAATTGTTAACAGCTATTGATACATTCAACAAGAATGACATTAGTCCAATTAGTGTAGGAGCTAAAGATGGATGGCCAGCAATGTTCTGGCAGAATGCATCAGCCCTTAGAACAGCTGGCGTAGATAGTTGTAATGATGCTCTTGACAAGAAAACATCTTTCGATCAGCCTGAGTTCATAGAAAGTGCAAGAATAGTAGAAGAACTGGTAAATAAGAAAGCTTTTGATGAAGGTTCTCTGGCTTATACTAATGATGAAGCTAAGATAATTTTTTTGAATGGTGAAGTACCTATGCATTATATGGGAAGCTGGCTAGCTAGTGAGATACAAGATGAAGAGACTTCACTTATTAAAGATAAAGTAGTAGCTAAAAATTTTCCTGCTATCGATAAGGGTAAAGGAAATAAAAATGATTTCTTAGGTGGAGCTGTTGACTGTTTTATGATTAACAAAAATACAAAATATAAAAAAGAAGCCGCAGAATTTGTAGCTTATGTAACAGAAAAAATGACAAAAGAAAGTTTTATATTAGGTGCAGGACTACCTGTATGGAAAATAGGAAACTTAGGAGATGACTTAGACTCATTATCCAAACAATTGGTAGATTTAGCTAATGATGCTACAGGATTCGTTCTAGCTTGGGATACCAAATTAACAGGAGCAGATGCTGAAAAACACAAAACTCTAGTACAAGAGTTGTTTGCAGGCTCAAAAACACCTGAGGAATTTGTAAAAGAGATGCAGAAATTAAATGAATAAGATTAGTTATTATTAAATGTTTTAAAATACATTTCATTAGTAATTATTAACATAGACTCTGTTTTTTATATCATTCATCTATATCTAAACAGGGTCTATCTTATGGATTAATATCATTAATTAGTATAGATCGAATAGAAAGAAGGTAGAGTATAGTGGACAAAGTTTTAGGGAATAAAAAAGCCATATTTATTTTTGTGTTTCCAGCATTTATTGTATTTTTCTTAGTAGCGATATTACCAATATTCTTTTCGGTATATTATAGTATGTTGGATTGGGACGGAATCGGTAATGGAATATTTGTGGGATTGAAAAATTATATTGACTTATTTGTTAACAATACAGACGGATTTTCTTTTGCTATAAAAAATTCTTTTATATTGGCAGTATTATCCGTTTTCATACAAGTACCTCTAGCTCTCATATTGGCTATTATCATATCAAAAGGTATTAAAGGTGAAGGTTTCTTTAGAACAGTTTATTTTATTCCTGTAATCATTTCAACAACGGTTATAGGACAGTTATGGATGAAAATATATCAACCTAAATATGGGTTGTTGAATAATATACTAGATAGTTTGAATCTTGATTTTCTTAAGCATAATTGGCTGGGTTCGCCAGAAACAGCTCTTGGCTGTGCATTCTTTGTAATTGTATGGCAATATATTGGATATCATATGTTGTTGCTTTACTCCGCTATAAAAGCTATTCCAAAGTCATTATATGAAGCAGCAAAAGTAGATGGAGCCACTAATTTTCAAACAGCGATTAAGATTACCATTCCTCTTATTATGCCAATGATTAAGGTATGTGTCACATTTGCATTGATAGGGTCACTTAAGACTTTTGATTTGATATATGTATTGACAAAAGGAGGACCTATACATGCAACTGAAGTTCCTACAACTCTAATGTTCAGTACCATATTCTTGCAGAACAAATATGGATATGGAAGTTCTATGGCTATTTTTATAATACTAGAGTGTTTAATATTTACAGTTTTGATACAAAAAACCTTTAAAGTGAAGAATCAAATATAGGGATTAGGAGGTAAAAAAGATGAAAGAGAAGAAAATCAGTAAAACTGTTGAAAGAATAATTCTAGTAATAATTGCTGTTATACAAATATATCCTTTATTCTGGCTGATTATATTTTCATTAAAAAATAATCAAGAGATATTTGGAGGTAATCCTTTAGGACTTCCTCATGAATTTTTATGGAAAAATTATATTAGGGTATTTTCCAATGGACATATCGGTACATATTTTATGAATAGTTTGATTGTTACTTTCGTGACAGTAGCTGTTACTTGTTTGTTGGCTGCTATGGCTTCTTATGCTATCTCTAGAATGAATTGGAAATTAAGTAATACAATGCTAATAGTGTTTCTATTAGGGTTAATGGTACCTATGCATGCAACATTACTCCCATTATTCATATTTCTTAAGAAGGCTCATTTGTATAATACTTACTTTTCATTGATACTACCTTATATAGGATTCTCATTACCAATGGCTATTTATATACTAGTAGGTTATTTTGGTAATGTTCCAAAAGAATTGGAAGAATCAGCATGTCTTGATGGGGCGAGTATATATCAGATATTTGGTAAGATCATGTTACCCCTTATAAAACCAGCAATCGCTACAATTTCTATATTTACTTATCTCAGCTGTTGGAATGAATTGATGTTTGCTACAACATTTATTAGTAAACAAGGATTGAAGACTCTTACTGTAGGTATCATGGGTATGGTAGGTATGTATGCAACAAAATGGGGCGAACTTGGAGCTGGATTGGTTGTAGCTACAATTCCTACAGTAATAATCTATATATCAATGAGTAGTCAAGTACAGAAAAGTTTCACAACAGGGGCGTTAAAAGGATAAATTCGGAAGATTAAAGATGCTATCTATATAATATAGCTTGATTATATAAGATGGATTATAGGTAGCTTTTTTTATTTGTTATAATTATATATAATTGTAGGATAATGTCGAATTAATCTTAATATTGCGGTGAGTTTTGCTTGAAAAACAATATTTGAAGAGTTAATATTATATATAGATTATTGCAATAATTAAAAACATTTTTATTTTATTTGAATTATATATTAATTATTAATATATAAAATAATGCCAATGTAGAAAAGGAGAAAAATATGAGGAAAATAATAAGTTTAATTTTAATGATTTGTTTTTTTGCACTACCTTTTAGTAGTATTGAATTTGCAGCAAATGATAATAAAGTAATTTCTTTGAGTGATGTAGATGTTATGGTGTTTGAAAATGGTTCCAATCAATTAGTTGAAACTGAAGACCAATTAACAGCTATAGCTGAAAATATAGACATATGTTTTGAAAACGGACAAATGAATTTAAAAATGAATATAAAAGATAATTTTAATAATAATATTCTATCACCTATAAATATATCTCTGGATTTATATCCAAGTCAAAGTGTAATATTTAAAGATAATGCTATAATTGGGATACCTGTTGAAATATCTGAAAATTATCAACTGATGTCTTGTAGAATAGAAAATAATAGTTCATCTTATACATTATTAAAACCCAATATACACATGGAAGGAAGTACAGTTTTAAGCATTGGTTTATTAGACAAAAAAAGTAATGATATTTATTATATACAAGAAGAAGTGAATGAAATTAATTATCATAATATTAATAATGAAGCCAATGTAAATTTTAACAAACATATATATTCTGATCAAGACTTAATGAATATTGAATTAGATTATTTTTCTTTAAAAACTAATAAAGTAGAAAAAGAAGAAGTTTTAATTTCAGAAAATAATTGTAGTAAAAGTGTAGAATTTAACAGCCTAAATGATAATGAAGAATATATGCCTTTGGATAATTTTATTGATATCCTGAGAAAGAACAAAGAAATAGTTACTGACAATGGATATATTACTAATTCAGAAATACATACTACTAAGTCATTAGTATATAGAGTTGATGATTCAATATTTAAAAGTGGTAGTTTTGATAAATGGTATCATGATAGTGATTTAGATGCTACTGCTCCATATGCATATTCTTATATTACTTATCATTTTGCTGGAACTGATAATAGATTAACATATTTGGTATATTTAGATATTCCTAAAAATATAAATTTTAGTAGTCAGTCGTTTTCTATACAATTAACTGTTAGAGATAATGTTAGTGTTTTGTATAATGTATACAATAAAACATTAGGTTTTTTTGGGGATGATAATAGGATTGATGTAGAAGATATAAAATTAACTCTTGATTCTGATACGGATGGTGGAGTAATTATAAAAAGATATTACACTCATTATAAAAAAGGATCTTTAGTTAAAAATGTTGTTCGTGCCATTATTGATTATATACCATATGTAAGTTCAGCAGTTGGCACAATTGAAAAATTAACAGCTTCAAGTGATACTAAGACAAATAAATGGTATAGTTATCATGATACAGCAGAAGCACAGAGTATTGCATATAACGGAACAGTTGTTGATAAGATACAAGCAGATTTTAAAGAGATAATTAAGAAAGACGATTATGCTTTATTATGGGTGATGGGTGATTCTATTGATTCAATAAATTCTTCATTTAAGTATACAGCAAACTATAATTAATATAAGAATTTATAGATCCATCTAATTTAGTATAAAAAGAAATCTTTGGAGAGGTTACCTTATATGGATATTGTATATAAATTTGTAAAATATCTATTTAAGGAGCTTCTCTACCAAATTATTTTAATTAATTATTATGCCAAAGACGGTTGTTAAAATGTGAATATTTTGTTTATATCAGGAGCGGAGTTAAATGAAAAAATATATTTTTATTGGAGTTGCATTTTTTATTCTGTTACTAATTACTATGTTTTTTGTGACTAATAGAAAAGTAATTAATAAGGACAATGAAGTTATAATGATAAGAGAAGAGAATGATGATTCTACCGTATTATTAAAATATTACCCTGAAAATAATTATATTGTAGAGAATAGAGTTTATTTTTCTAATCCGAATTATAATGCTAACAAAAAAGAGAATATGGTTGTTGTAAAAAAAGTTGGTGATATTGATGAGATATGGGAAATAACCCAATATAAAGATACAGACAGTAGTTTTAAGGATATCAGAAAAATATATACAGGTGAAAATATAAGTAATCCCAAATTTATTCCTAATAAAGATGTTATTAGTTTTATTAAGGATAATTATTTATATGTATTAGATATTAATCAAAACGAAGAAAGTAAAGTATTGAATATAACACTCGAGGATTATGAATGGATGGATGATGTTAATGTTTTGTATACAGAAAAAAGTAGTGATGATAATTATAATATAATGAAATATAATATTGAGACTGAAGAGAAGACTTTATTTAGAACAAATGCTTCAGAAGTATCTTTATCAAGCAATAAAGAATTTTTAGGTTATAGACTTGGTGATAATAAAAATATAGTTAGGATTGAAAGTTTAGACGCTAAAAAGGTTATTTATGAAGTGAAGAATGACTATGATTTTGGTAAATTTAAAGTATCTGATGATGGAGAGACTCTTATTGCATCAATTTATAAACTAAGTAAATCAAAGGTTGTTAAGATTAATTGTAAGAATAATAAACAAAAATTAATTATAGATTCAGTATTACCTTCTACTATAGATTGGAAGTATGTAAAGTAGTTTTAAGAAAAAGAGTATGATAAAAATATTATATTCTTTTTCTTATTTTTATACTTTTATGTAATTATTGTTAATTGATTTAATCTTTTTTAGACTAATTGACAACAAAAAAATATAGTGTATAATTAGAAGTTAGTAAATATAATTAACATATATCAATCTATAACTTCAATTTGTAATTAAACATGCGCTTGATGCGCTTTTATTTGTGCTAATTTAATTTAGCACTTTAAAGTCATATTACATAATAGCGTTGAAGTTTAAAGTGGCGATATGTAGATTCTATAAAAAATAGGGAGAGCGATTTAATGAAAGTTTATTGGTTTTTCTTGGTAGGGTACATACTAATGATTATGGTTGTAAGCGCTATGAGTAGAAAAAAGGTTGAGGGAGTTTCAGGTTATCTCCTTGGAGGAAGAAGAGTGCCGCCATGGATGTCAGCATTTTCGTATGGTACAGCTTATTTTTCAGCAGTTCTGTTTATTGGTTATGCAGGAAAATTAGGGTGGAACTTCGGGTTATCAGTGCTATGGATAGTAGTAGGGAATACAGTGATTGGTACATACTTGGCTTGGGAAGTTCTAGGAAAAAGAACTCGTGAAATGACTCAAAGACTTAATGTATCTACTATGCCAGAATTCCTTGGAGTAAGATACAAGAGTAAGCCTCTAAAAATTGTATCAGCAACAATTATTTTCGTATTTTTAATGCCTTATGCGGCTTCAGTATATAAAGGTTTAGGATATTTGTTTGAAGAAATTTTTGGAATACCTACTTATATCATATTAATTATAATGATGGTTCTGACAGCTCTATACTTATTTGCAGGAGGATTGGTTGCTGCAACTATGGTAGATTTTATACAAGGATGTATTATGATTGTTGGAGTTATATTAATGTTATTCTTTGTAATTAAATTTCCAAGTGTTGGAGGTTTGTCAGGTGCCATAAGTAACTTGAAATCAATTAATAAGGAATTAATATCTCCTATAGGACCACCAGGAGTTGTGCCTATATTATCGTTAGTTATTCTGACTAGTCTAGGTAGTTGGGGATTACCACAAATGGTACATAAATTCTATACAATCAAAAGTGAAAAATCAATCAAGACAGCAAAATGGGTTTCTACTGCATTTGCACTTTTAATAACTACAGGTGCTTATTTTACAGGAAGTATAAGTAGACTTATCATTAGTGAATGTCCTACAATAAATGGAATGCCTGTTTATGACAGGATTATGCCATTGGTAATAAGTGAGACTTTGCCAACGGTAGTTGCGGCGATAATACTTGTATTGGTTTTATCTGCATCTATGTCTACATTAGCTTCATTAGTCCTTGCATCAAGTTCTGCAATTACAATAGATTTATTGAAGACAGTTAAACCAGATATTAACGGAAAAACATTGATGTGGGTTATGAAGGTACTATGTGTCGTATTTGTTGCACTATCATATATTGTAGCAACTTCTAATAGTCCTATACTGAACTTAGCCTCTTTATCTTGGGGAGCAGTTTCAGGTTGCTTATTAGCTCCTTATCTACTTGGATTGTATTGGAAAAAAGCTACTAAACAAGGAGTATGGGTAGGAATGTTAACTGCTCTTTCCATTGTAATATACGGTGTTAGTAAATATGGGTTTGGAAGTTCTAATATACCTACAGTAGGTGCATTAGCTATTGTTGTTCCAATAATAACTATGAGTATAGTTAGTCTGGTTACTGAAAGTTATGAAGAAAGACATATCAATTATATATTTGCTAAAGAGGTAAAATAATATAAGGTTGAAAGGAAATGGGAAAATGATTTGGTCAAAAGAAGAAACACTCAGCAGGGAAGAAATAGAAAAAATTCAATTAGATAGATTACAGGAAACAGTTAAGAGAATCTACGATAAGGTTCCTTATTATAAGGCTAAGATGGATGAAGCAGGTATGAAACCAGAAGATGTCAAATCTCTTGATGACTTGTCTGACTTACCATTTACTGTGAAAGATGATCTTAGAGAAAATTATCCTTTCGGGTTATTTACAGTTCCCAAAAAAGAGATTGTCAGAGTTCACGCATCATCTGGAACAACTGGAAAACCAACTGTTGTTGGATATACCAGAAAAGACCTTAATACTTGGACTGAATTGATAGCAAGGATTGTAACAATGGCAGGAGCAGATTCTACTGATGTTGCACAGATTGCTTTTGGTTATGGGTTATTTACAGGTGCTTTTGGACTTCATTATGGTTTGGAGAGAATTGGTGCAATGGTAGTACCAACTTCTAGTGGAAACACTGAAAAACAAATCATGCTTATGAAGGATTTTGGTACAACATTATTGGTTAGTACACCATCCTATGCTCTACATATCATGGAGGTAGCTAAAAAGATGGGTATTGATCCAGTTAATGATCTAGATGTTAAATTAGGACTTTTTGGTGGAGAGGGTTCCACAGAAGCTATGAGAGAACAGATTCAAAAAGGCTGGGGCATGTTTGCAACTGAAAATTATGGTATGAGTGAATTGATTGGACCTGGTGTTGCAGGAGAATGTGAAGCTTTGAAGGGATTACATATTAACGAAGACCATTTTATTCCAGAAATAATTGACCCAGGTACTGGTAAAGTATTACCACCAGGAGAAAAAGGTGAATTAGTAATAACTACTGTCTCAAAAGAAGCTCTTCCACTTATTAGATATAGAACTAAGGATATCACAAGACTTATGTATGAAAAGTGTGATTGTGGAAGAACTTTAGTTAGAATGGCTAAGATTGAAGGAAGAACAGATGATATGCTGATCGTAAGAGGTGTCAACGTATTTCCTTCCCAGATAGAGGAAGTATTGCTGAATACAAAAGAAATAGGACCTCACTATGAAATTATAGTTACTAGAAAAGGGTATTTAGATAAAATTGAAATAAATGTGGAATTAGAAGACACTAGTCTCTTAGATTCATATAGTAATCTTGACAAACTGCAGTTGACAATCAGACATAATCTAAAAACCGTTTTGGGAATAGATGCTAAGATAAATCTAGTAGAGCCTTATACTTTGAAGAGATTTGAAGGGAAAGCAAAAAGAGTTATAGATAATAGAAATTAGAGGATGGACTAAAAGGGAAACAACTGTTAGAATAGATATATAATAATGATTGAATGTATTCTAACTCTCTAACATATAAGGTGAATGTTCCAATAATTACCTTATAAAAAGATAACCTGTATTGAATGAACTCTATATTCAATATAACTTTAAATTGAAATGAAAGGATTGATATTAACAATGGCAGATAAGAAACTTATGCTTGGTAATGAAGCTGTTGCCAGAGGAGCTTATGAGGCAGGTACTACTGTTGCAGTAGCATATCCAGGAACACCAAGTACAGAAATTACTGAGTTCGTTGCAAAATATGATGAAATATATGCTCAGTGGTCACCTAATGAAAAAGTTGCTTTAGAGGTAGGTGTTGGTGCTTCTTTTAGTGGCGCTAGAACAATGGTAGCTATGAAACATGTTGGAGTCAACGTAGCTGCAGACCCATTATTTACTGCATCATATACTGGAATTAATGGAGGTTTAGTAATACTTGCTGCAGATGATCCAGGTATGCATAGTTCCCAAAATGAACAAGATACCCGCTATTATGCAAGGTCTGCTCATATACCAATGCTTGAGCCATCCGATAGTAATGAAGCAAAAGAATACGTAAAAGAAGCTTTTGAAATAAGTGAAAAATACGATACACCAGTTTTTATTAGACTTACAACTCGTATTTCACATTCACAAAGTCTTGTAGATCTTAATGATAGAGTAGATGTTCCAATCAAAGAATATACTAAAGATTTCAAGAAAAATGTAATGATGCCAGGTATGGCAAGAGTTAAGCATGTTATTGTTGAAAAGAGAATGAATCAGCTTGCAGAAGACTGTAATACATTTAAATATAACACAATGGAAATGAATGATACTTCAGTTGGAGTAATAACTAGTGGGGTTCCTTACCAATATGTGAAAGAAGCATTACCAAATGCATCTGTTCTAAAACTTGGTATGGTACATCCAATTCCCAAAAAATTAATTGAAGAGTTTGCAAGTAAAGTTGATACATTGTACATAGTTGAAGAATTAGAACCAATATTTGAAGAACAAATAAAATCATGGGGAATCAAAGTAACTGGTAAAGAGATATTTACAGTTCAAGGTGAATACAGTGCCAATCTTATAGAAGAAAAGATCAGCGAACATAAATTGAATCTTGACACTCCAAAACAATTACCAGTAAGACCACCAGTTATGTGTCCAGGATGTCCACATAGAGGAGTTTATTATATTCTTAATAAACTTAAAAAACATGCTACAGGTGATATAGGATGTTATACTCTTGGAGCACTTCCACCACTTGAAGGTATAGATACTTGTGTTTGTATGGGTGCAAGTATAGGGATGCTGCATGGAATGGAAAAAGCAAGAGGAAAAGAATTTATTAAGGATTGGGTTGGAATCATTGGAGATTCAACTTTTGTCCACTCTGGAATAACAGGACTTGTAGATATTGTATATAACAAAGGAATCTCAACTGTAATTATCCTTGATAACTCAACAACAGGTATGACAGGACATCAAGATAATCCAGCTACTGGAAAGACTTTGAAGGGTGAAGAAACACATGTACTCAACCTTATACAATTAGCAAATAGTGTAGGTATCAATAGTGTAAGAGTGGTTAATCCTTTCAAACCAGAAGAAGTTGAATTAGCTATAAAAGAAGAGACAATGAAAGAGGAGCCTTCAGTAATTATAGCAAGTGCACCTTGTGAGTTATTAGATAAGAAGAGAAAGAGAGTTCCTTATAGAATAAATGTTGATGCTTGTAAGAATTGTGGAATGTGTATGAAACTAGGATGTCCAGCAATTCAAAAGAAAGATGGCAAGATGATGATTAATGATACATTATGTAGTGGTTGTGGTTTATGTGCTAAGGTATGTAAATTCGGTGCTATAGTAAAGGATGGTGAATAATAATGGAAACAAAGAATATATTAGTTGTAGGTGTTGGAGGACAAGGAACACTTTTAACCAGTAGAATACTAGGTAATTTAGCAATACATTCTGGATATGATGTAAAATTATCTGAGGTACATGGAATGTCACAAAGAGGTGGAAGTGTTGTTACACATATTCGTTATGGAGACAAAGTATATTCACCTCTTGTAGAAATAGGAAAAGCTGATATTATACTTGCTTTTGAAAAGATGGAAGCCCTAAGATGGCGTCATTACTTGAAAAAAGATGGTTTGATTATTGTTAATGCTCAAGAGATTGATCCTATGCCTGTTATTATAGGAGCAGCTGACTATCCACAAGATATAATTGAACAGTTACATGATGCTGATAACAAAGTGATTGTTGCTGATGCATTGAGTGAAGCAAGAAAAATCGGTAATTTTAGAGTAGTCAATACCGTTTTATTAGGTCTCCTTGCCAAAAATCTGGATGAAGATAAAGATAAGTGGGAAGAAGCAATTAAACATACTGTACCAAGTAAGACTATTGACGTAAATGTACAAGCTTTTGAAGCAGGTTATGCTCTATAATTATTAAGTAATTATAAAAATGAATCATGAAATATAAAGTTTTTATATATTTTAGTAACATTAATAGCAAAAAATAATTATAATCCTACCACGACATATGATATAATATGGTTGTGGTAGGTTTTTATTAAAGTGTAAGACATAGAAGTTGCAATAGTAGATATGCTGCTTATTCAATACTTCAAGGAGGACTGAAAAAATGATATGGAATGAACATATTGAATGCATGAGTCGAGATGAACTTAGAGAAATACAAAGTAAAAGATTATGTGAAACAGTGGAAAGAGTATACTATAATGTACCTTTCTATAGAAAAAAGATGCAAGAACTTGGTTTGGAACCAGGAGACATAAAAGGAATACAAGATTTATCAAAATTGCCATTTACTACAAAACAAGACTTGAGAGACAATTATCCATTTAACTTATTCGCAGTTCCTATGAGTGATGTGGTCAGAGTACATGCTTCTTCTGGAACAACTGGAAAGCCTACTGTAGTAGGTTATACGAGAAGAGATTTGTCATCTTGGTCAGAAGTTGTGGCACGTTCCTTACACTGCGCTGGAGTAGCGAAAAATGATAGAATCCAAATAGCCTATGGATATGGTTTGTTCACAGGTGGACTAGGTATCCATTATGGAGCTGAAAAAGTAGGGGCTACTGTTATTCCTATCTCTGGTGGAAATACAAAAAAACAGTTGAACTTGATGAGTGATTTTGAGAGTACTGTTATAGCTTGTACACCTTCTTATGCTCTTTATTTAGCTGAAGCTATGGAAGAACAAGGAATTGACCCAGCAAAATTAAAATTAAAAACTGGTATATTTGGAGCTGAACCATGGACCAATAACATGAGAAAGCAAATAGAAGCAAAACTTCATATCAAAGCTATGGATATCTATGGTTTAAGTGAGGTCATGGGACCTGGAGTAGCTTGTGAATGTAGTTACCAAAATGGTTTGCATGTAGCAGAAGACCATTTTATTCCTGAGACAATCAGTACGGATACATTGAAAAATGTAGATATGGGTATGGAAGGTGAATTAGTATTTACAACAATCACAAAGGAAGCTCTACCTATATTAAGATATAGAACTAGAGATCTTACCGTACTTAATTATGATAAATGTGAATGTGGTAGAACTATGGTCAGAATGCAAAAATGTACAGGACGTTCTGATGATATGTTGATTATTCGTGGTGTCAACGTATTCCCATCACAAATAGAAAGTGTTTTACTAGAAATGAGTGAAACCAAACCTCATTATTTACTTATTGTTGAGAGACATAATAATCTTGATACTCTAGAGATATGGGTAGAAGTAGATGAAGCCTTTTTCTCTGATGAAATCCGTAAACTAGAGAATTTAACTAAGAAGATTACTCACGAAATACAAAGTACACTAGGAATAAGTGTAAAAGTGAAGTTAGTTGAACCAAAAACAATAGAAAGAAGTGAAGGTAAAGCTAAACGTATTATAGATAGGAGGAAATTGGTATGATAATAAAACAACTCAGCGTTTTTCTAGAAAACAAATCTGGAAGATTATCAGATGTAACCAAAGCACTTGGTGATAATGATATTACTATATCTGCACTTAGTGTAGCTGATACATCAGAGTATGGAATCTTAAGATTGATTGTAGGTAGTCCAGAAAAAGCTCATGAACTATTAAAGGAATTAGGTTTTTCAGTTAGTCTCACTGATGTCATATGTTTAATAATACCTCACAAACCAGGAGCATTACATAAAGCAGTAAAAGTATTAGCAACAAATGGTGTGAGTATTGAGTATATGTATGCTTATGCTATGAATGGTGATGCTTCAGTTATTATGAAAGTATCTGAGGTAAATAAAGCTATAAAGGCATTGACTGAGAATGATGTTGAATTAGCAAGAGCTAGCGAAATATGTAATTAAATATATAAATATAAAAATAAAATTAATAGTGATTTGGTCTATATTTGACGGCTTATATAGTCGTTCTTATTTTTTGTCATTTTAGCAATTATAATATATTAATATAAAATAATATTTAGAATAATGAAAATGGACATGTGTCCTTTTCTTTGAGGATTTAATTTAATATAATGATGTTAATGAAATTGTGAATTAAATACTAATTTTTACAAATAATATTAAATAAAATAAACATAATAACTAATCTAATGGGATTAACATTATTTTATAAATAAAATATGCTTATAAAATTAAATTAAATTTAATACAATGTGAGTATTTATTAATAAAAATTTATAGACCTTATTCTTAAATAATTAGTATGGAGTGAACTGAATATGTTACTGCAAGAACTTATGGAATATCAACCAAAATTGAGAAAAATTCTTGAAGGTATGCCAAGTAATATTAAGGAAAGGTGTAGACTTAAGACATATAAAAGTGACAGTACGATTATTAAGAAAGGCGAAGATATAAAATATGTCGATATATTATGCAAAGGCGAATTAAATGTCATAAATGAATTTGCAAACGGAAGCATATACATATTTGATACAAATAAAGCCATTGATTTTATCGGTGAAATGGAAGTATTAGCTGGTGAATCAAAAGCTATAGTAACAAATGTAGCAAAAACCGACTGTATAGTTTTTAGAATATCCAAAAATGATTTTATTAAATGGACTGAGAGTGATAATGGTATAACTCTTATGTTAGCTAAAAGATTAGCTGCTAGGTCGTGCTATACATCATGTTATCAAGGGTATTCTCATTATTACCCAGCTATTCATATGATCAAGAGATTTATTATTGAATATGTTAAAAATGAAATAAATGATAATAATATAGTATATGTCAATAAAAAAAGACAAGAAATAGCAGATATTTTGGGGATGAGCGTTAAAACGGTTGGTAGAAATATTACTAAGCTAAAAGAAAAAGGTTTAGTAACAATAAAAAAAGGTAAAATATATGTAGATAGAAAACAATATGAAGATATGATTGATACTTTGGAAATATGGTAGTAGAATAATAGCAAATATATTTACAGAAAGGAAGAGACAAAATGAAAGCTTGGGAAATGGAACAACAGTTAATAGAATCAGCAATCCCAGTAGTTTTAAGTGAAGAAGAGCAGAAATGGGATGAAATGGCTGACATAGGTAAAGTTGATGATGACAAGATTAAACTTCTTTGGGGTAGTAATGTACCTGGATCAGGTGCTCCAGAAAGAGTCATTATTGCAGGTATACAAGCCATTGAGAACAGAGGATATATAGTAGAAGGTTATGAGGAAATAATAAAAGAGGGTTTGGAAGCATTAAATAATAATGACATGGTAAAACTTCATACTCTTACTTCAAAATTATATCATCAAATGAATAATTGCATAAAAGATGAAAAATCCTCTTATTGGAAATATAAAATATACAAAACTTGGAAACAATATGAAGAGGATGTTACTTTTGTAAAAGATTCCTATGATGTAAATTCCAAAGATTTTGAAGAAAAAATACTTATTGGATGGAAATCACAATTAGTTGGTGGTGCTTTAGGTACTGCTATTGAAGGTTATACAACTGATAATCTAAGAAAAGTATTTGGTGAAATTAGAGATTATGTTAGAAAACCGAATACATTGAATGATGATATCACTTTTGAATTGGCTTTTCTTAAAGCTTTCATGGAAAAAGGAGGTGATGTAGATTCAGTAGACATTGCTCATGAGTGGATAGGTCTTATTCCTGCTGGATGGTCAGCAGAAGAAGTGGCTCTAAGAAATATTCGTTATGGAATATATCCACCAGAAAGTGGTACATTCTGTAATCCTTATTGTGAATGGATTGGAGCTCAGATGAGAGGTGCTATATGTGGTATGGTTGCACCTGGAAACCCAAAAGAAGCGGCAAGACTTGCATGGCTTGATGGACAAGTTTCACATTATAACAATGGAATTATTGGTGAAATATTCAACGCTATGTTAGTTTCCTTATCATTCACAAGAAAAGACGTAAGATTATTATTAAAAGAAGTAATCAATATGATTCCAAGCAAAAGTGAGTATTATTCAGTTGTTAAATTTGCTCTTGATCAATGTGAGAAATCAACTAACTGGGAACAGGCATGGAGACCATGTGAGGAAAAATATGCAAAATATAATTGGATTCATGCTTATCCAAATGCAGCAGCAGAAGTTGTTGCACTATGGTTTGGAAATGGCGATTATGACGAAACCCTTCATATCATTGCTATGGAAGGTGTAGATGTAGATTGTAACGCAGCTCAAATTATGACAGCTATAGGAATTATTGTTGGTAAAGATAAAATCGCTCATAAATGGACTGAACCATTTGACAGTAATATCGAAACGTACGTAAGAAGTATGGAAAATATCGACATTAATGAATTGACAAAATGGACAGTAGAAAGTTGTAGAAATGCTTTGAAAGCCTAAGTAATTAAGGTGTTTTATAATAATATCTTAGGTTGAAAATAATATTTTCATGGTGTATAATAATAACTTGTAAATTGCAAAATATGGCAATTTATAACAAAAAAACAAAGGGGGAATAAATGATGAAAAAATCATTAATCCTAATATTAGCACTAGTAATGTCTGTATCCATGCTATTAGCTGGCTGCGGCGAAAAGAAAGACGAAACTAAGACTCCAGATACTGGAGATACTACAAACACTGAAGACAACAAGACAGAAGACAAAGATGATACAAAAACAGATGGACCATTAAAAGTAGTATTATTAATTAATGGTAATCTTGGAGACAAATCATTCTTTGATTCATCTAAAGCAGGTATGGACCTTATTCAACAAAAATATGGTGATAAGGTAGAAACTGAAACTATTGAAATGACTTATGATGAGACAAAATGGGAACCAGCATTACAAGATGTATCTGATAAAGATTATGATATAATCATTGTCGGAACATACCAAATGGCTGAATATCTAGAAGATATCGCTGTTGATCACAAAGACAAAAAATACATTATCTTTGACTCAGCTGTTAATTACGAAGAATATGATTTAGATAATGTATATTCTATTGAGTACAAACAAAATGAAGGTTCATTCTTAGCAGGCGTTCTTGCTTCAAGAGTAACTACTTCAGATATGGAAGGTGCTAACGAAGAAAAGAAAATCGGTTTCATCGGTGGTATGGAAAACAATGTAATCAATGACTTCTTAGTTGGATATATCCAAGGAGCTCAATATGCAGACCCAGATACAAAAGTAGCAATTTCTTATATTGGTGACTTCTCTGATGTTGCAAAAGCTAAAGAAATGAGTCTTGCTCAATTCAAACAAGGCGGAGTCGATATCGGATTCAACGTTGCTGGACAAGCTGGTCTTGGACAAATTGATGCTGCATTAGAAGCTGGTAAATATGTTATTGGTGTAGACTCTGACCAAGCTGCATTATTTGCAGATGAAAAAGAAAAATCTGATTTAATATTAACATCAGTATTAAAAAGAGTTGACCAATCCTTACTTCGTGCAATAGATATGCATATGGAAGGAACTTTACCATATGGTTCAGCAGAAAGTCTTGGATTCAAAGAAAAAGCTATTGATATAGTTGATACTAATACAAATGTTTCAGCTGAGATTATGGAAGAATTAGCTGAAATCGAGCAAAAAATCGTTAATGGAGAAATAGAAGTAAAAACTGCATTTAAGATGACACAAGATGAACTTACTGAATTAAGAGATTCTGTTAAATAATAGTTTTGTAGTATAATTTAGATGGTGCATTTATTGTTTTCAATGAATGTACCTTCTTAATAATAAGCTAATGGAGTGATAATATGCAAAACGAACTACTTAAAATGGAGAAAATAACTAAAGTTTATCCAAGTGGTATAGTAGCTAACGATGGAGTTGATTTCTCTATTAGAGAAGGAGAGATTCACGCTATTTGTGGAGAAAATGGTGCTGGAAAGTCAACTTTGATGAAAATTTTATTTGGACTTCATACTCCAGAGGAAGGAAAAATCACCTTACGAGGAGAGGAAATTCACATAACATCACCTACAGTTGCCATAGAGTATGGTATCGGTATGGTGCATCAGCACTTTATGTTAGTTCCTTCTTTAACAGTTGCAGAAAATATGGTATTAGGTGTAGAGCCTAAAAAAGGTTTATTTATTGATATGGATAAAGCGATAAAAACCACTGAAGAGTTATCAAACAAGTATAATCTACATGTTGACCCAAGAGCAAAAGTTGAAGATATACCAGTTGGAATTAAACAGAAAGTTGAAATACTTAAAGCTCTACTAAGAGGGGCTAAGATATTAATATTAGATGAGCCCACAGCAGTACTTACTCCTCAGGAGACCAAAGAACTTTTTAATCAGCTAAAATTATTAAAAGAAAAAGGACATACAATAATATTTATCTCACATAAATTAAATGAGGTAAAAGAGTTATGTGACCGAATTACAGTTATGAGAAATGGTAAAAGCATGGGTGTCCATAACACAAGTGATGTAACAGAAGAAGATATCTCAAGGTTAATGGTAGGAAGAGATGTAGTTCTTAGAGTAGAAAAAGAAAAAGCTTCACCAAAAGAATCAATACTTAATATAAAAGATCTAGTATATGTTAACGAGCTAGGTAAAAAGGCTTTAAAGGGTATTTCATTCAGTGTTAGAAAAGGTGAAATACTAGGTGTTGCTGGTGTAGAAGGTAATGGACAGCGAGAGTTAGTAGAGTCTATCACAGGATTGGAAAGTCCAACATCAGGCAGCATCAAGATAGTTAATAATGAAGTTATTGGTAAAACAATAAAACAAATAAGAAGACTTGGTACATCACATATCCCAGAAGATAGAATGACATATGGTGTTGCAGGTGATGTAAGTATTGAACAGAACATAATCTCTGATAAGTATGATACCAGTGAATATAACGGTAAAGTATTATTGAAAACGAAAACTATTAAAGAAAGAGCTATTGAGCTTATAAAAGAATATAGAGTTAAATGTAATTCTGCCAATCAAAAGGTTAGAATGCTTTCTGGTGGTAATATACAAAAAGTAGTTGTTGCAAGAGAATTTTCAGGAGGACCAAAACTTCTCATAGCTAACCAGCCAACAAGAGGTATTGATGTTGGAGCAACAGAATTTATCAGAAAAAGATTGGTTGAACTTAGGGATGAAGGAACAGCAGTATTACTAATTTCAGCTGACTTGAATGAAGTAATGGAACTTAGTGATAGCTTGATTGTAATGTATGGTGGAGAAATCGTAGCTTATTTTGAAGATACTAGTACATTAACTGAAGAAGAATTAGGTCTATATATGTTAGGCGTTAAAAAACAAACACCAGAAGAGATTGGGGGAGTTATTAATGCGTAAAAATCTAAAATTTGAAGTTGTTCGTACTAGTATGGCAATATTGATTGCACTAGCTGTTGCATTGATAATTATCTTTTTAACAAGTAATGAACCAGGAGTAGCCCTAAAAGAGTTTGTTATAGGGCCTATTGATAGTCTTAGACACTTCGGTAATGTTATTGAACTTGCAATCCCTCTAATGTTTACAGGACTTGCAGTAAGCATTATGTTCAAGGCTCAACAATTTAACCTTGGTGCAGAAGGTGGTTTTTTCATCGGTGGTGTTGCAGCAATGGTCGTTGCAATAAAAGTATCATTGCCTGTAGTAGCACATCCATTGGTAGCTATATTATTTGGAGGTATTCTTGGAGCGATTGTTGTTAGTATACCTGCATTTATGAAAGTAAGATGGAATGCTACAGAATTGGTATCATCATTGATGTTGAACTATATTGCATTATTTATAGGTGCATATCTATTAAATTATCACTTTAGAGATCCTAATTCAGGAGCTATAGCATCTTACAAAATTCCTAAGACAGCTAAATTAATGGTTATTTTATCTGGAACTAGAATTCATGCAGGTTTGATAATTGTTGCTGTCATGGTTGTTCTTTGCTACTATTTTCTATATAGAACTAAATGGGGATACGAAATAAGAATAACTGGGGAAAACAAAAGATTTGCTGAGTACTCAGGAATCAATACAGCAAAAGTTATAATCCTTTCTCAAGTATTAGGTGGATTTATCGCTGGTATGGGAGGTTCTATTGAAGTACTTGGATTATATAGGAGATTTACATGGCAGACATTGCCTGGTTATGGTTGGGATGGTATCATAGTTGCTATACTAGCCAGAAATAATCCTTTATATGTTCCTATAGGTGCCATTTTCTTAGCTTATCTTAGAATTGGTGCAGACTTGATGTCTAGAGGCTCAGACGTACAAAGTGAAGTTGTTGCCATAATTCAAGGTGTAATAATTGTGTTCATAGTTGCTGAAAGCTTCTTATCAAAATATAAACATAAATTAGTATACAAAGAAGCTAAAAAATTAAGCGTGAAGGGGGTAAAATAATATGGCTGAGTTATTTAATATTATTTTTACTACTGGATTTGGATATTCTGTGTTACGGGTAACGACTCCTATACTATTTGCTGCTCTTGGTGCGCTTATATCAGACAGAGCTGGTGTAATCAATATTGCCCTTGAAGGTATTATGTTAACTTCGGCTTTAGCAGGTGTTATTATTAGTGCAACAACACAAAGTGCTTGGATTGGATTATTAGGAGCAGTTATTGTAGGTGCTTTGGTAGGTTTACTGTTAGCTTACTTCTCACTTAACCTCAAGACGGATATAATCCTATCAGGTATTGCTCTTAACCTTATGGCGGCTGGTGGAACAGTATTTATTCTATTCTTAGTTGCCAATAATAAAGGTGTTTCTTCAGGGTTGAAAAGTAAGGTAATACCTAATATTGATATACCGTTGATAGATAAGATTCCAATAATAGGACCTATTTTCTCAGGTCATAACGCTTTGACTTATATATCAATATTATCAGTAATATTCATTTTCTACTTATTATACAAAACACCACTAGGACTTAAGATTAGAGCTGTCGGAGAGAATCCTAATGCAGCTGATTCAGTAGGTATTAGTGTAAGAAAGATAAAATATATCGCTCTTATTTTAAGTGGAGTTTTTGCAGGATTTGGTGGAGCTTATATGTCAATGGGATATCTTCCATATTTCACAAGAAATATGACAGCTGGTAGAGGATTCATCGCCTTGGCAGCAGAAGCAATGGGTGGAGCTACACCTATTGGGACATTCCTTACATCATTATTCTTTGGATTTGCAGATGCATTGGCTAACAATCTACAAACCCTAAGAGTACCACCACAATTTATATATATGATTCCATATATTGCAACACTAATCGGATTAGTAATATATGCGTCAAGAAAACAATCTCAGATTAAAAAGATTAAGAAACAGAAGATTAAACAATTATAATATTTTATGAATAAAGCCATTAATATTATTATTGATTGGAGATAATAAAATCTTGTTCAATAATAATATATAGGCTTTATTTTGTATAAAAATGAGAACTATAAGCAAAAAGATTAATGTTTTTACGGAAATAATTTTAACATAGTCTTTTTGCTTGTTTAGATATATTAAAATTTACTATATGTATAGGAGGATAAATTATGGCTAAACCAGTAATTATTGATTGCGACCCTGGACATGATGATGCTATTGCTTTATTACTTGCTCTTGGAAGTGAAAAACTTGATGTAAAAGGTATCACAACTGTTGCAGGAAATCAGACAGGAGACAAAACAATTAATAATGCATTAAGAGTATTAAGTTATTTAGATATACACAAAGAAGTTGCAAAAGGAGCAACTAAACCTCTTATAAGAGATTTGATAACAGCAGCAGAAGTTCATGGCGAAAGTGGTCTAGAAGGGCCAGAATTACCTGAGCCATCATTTGAAAAAAGTGAGAAATCAGCTATAGAATTAATGTATGAAATAATAAATCAATCCAAGGAGAAAGTAACTCTCATACCAACAGGTCCTTTAACTAATATCGCTAATTTATTTTTAGCTTATCCTAGTGTTAAAGACAACATAGAAGAAATTGTATTAATGGGTGGAGCATGTTTTGGCGGTAATTGGACACCAGCTGCTGAGTTTAACATACTTGTTGACCCAGAAGCTGCTGACATAGTTTATCGTTCAGGATTACCAGTTACTATGTGTGGACTTGATGTAACTCATAAGGCTCAGGTTTTGGGGGATGAGACAGAACGTATTAGAAGTATTGGAAATAAAGCTAGTAAATTAGTAGCTGAACTACTTGATTATTTTGCAATATTTCATATGAACCCTAATTTTGGCTTTGATGGTCCACCATTACATGATGTTTGTGCTGTAGCTTATGTTATAGACCCAAGCATATTCACTACTAAAAAACACAATGTTGAGATAGATATATCAGGTGAGTTAACAGTTGGAGCAACAGTTGTTGATTATTATGATACTAGTGGAAAAGAAAAAAATGTCAACGTTGTTTTTGATTTGGACAGAGAAAAATTTATAGACATGTTATATGATAATCTAAAGAAATATAATTAGGGAGGCAGGATAATGACTAAAATACCTATTATAATAGATACAGATCCAGGTACAGACGATACAACCGCCATACTAATGTGTTTGGCATGTGAAAAATTTGATACTAGAGCTATTACAAGTGTAGGAGGAAATGTAGGAATAGAAAAGACTTCTAATAATGCACGAAAGATAGTAGAGCTCTCAGGAAAAGATGTAAAAGTTGCAATAGGAGTTGAGAATCCTATTGTCAGAAAAATAGTTAATGCAGAATTTGTGCATGGTATTTCCGGTTTGGGCAATATTACATTACCAGAACCTGTAATGCCTTATTATGAAAAAGATGCTGTTGATACTATATATGAAGAAGCACAAGCAGCAGATGGCAGACTTAAGATTTTAGCTCTTGGACCTTTAACTAACATAGCAGTAGCATTGTTGAAATACCCACAATTAAAGAAAATGATTGATAGTATTGTTTTCATGGGTGGAGCAGTCAATCTAGGGAATGTTACCCCAGCTGCTGAATTCAATATTTATGCTGATCCAGAAGCAGCAAAAATTGTATTTGATTCAGGTATAGATTTAGTGATGGTTGGGTTAGACGTGACTCATGAAACTATTGTCACAAAAGAGCAAAATAAAAGAATACACCAATATAATAACAAGGTAGCTAAGGTAGTAGCAAAATTAATAGATTATACAATAGATAGAGAAAGTCCTTATAACTCTCATGGTGGAGTTATGCATGACCCATTAGCGGCGGCAACACTTATTGATAGTTCTGTCCTAGAAACAGAAGATTATTATGTGGATGTAGAACTTAAAAGTGAAATCACTAGAGGAAAAACTGTAGCAGATATATTTAGAGTTACAGATAAAAAACCTAATATTCACGTTGGTGTAAAATCAGATAATAAAAAGTTCTTGGATATACTTGAATCTATGATAAGTAAGTATGAATAGTACTGAATAAGGAGGATTAAATATATGAAAATTGTTGTTGTGGGTAGTACTAATATGGATTACGTATTAAAAACCAATGAATTACCTAAGTTAGGGGAAACATTATCGGCTGTATCTTTTAATACTGTATTCGGTGGAAAGGGTGCTAATCAAGCTGTGGCAGCAGCAAGACTTGGTGCAGAGGTTACAATGATTGCAGCTGTAGGTAATGATAGTATTGGTGAACAGCTGAAAGACAATCTTGCAAAAGAAAATATAAATGTTGAAGGTGTAAACGTAGTAGAGGGACCAAGTGGTGTAGCAATGATTACAGTTGCGGATAATGGTGATAACACTATTGTGGTATATCCAGGAGCCAATGGGAAGATTGATGAGAAATGGCTGGAGGCTAATGAAGCATTGATAATGTCAGCGGACTGTATACTTGTTCAATTGGAGATACCTATTAACGTAGTTATGAAAGCTGTTAAAATAGCTAGTGATAATAACGTGAAAGTTATATTTAATCCAGCACCAGCAAAAGAGTTTCCTAATGATATTTTCAAGTATGTAGATATAATTACACCAAATGAGACAGAATTGAAGAAGATATCAGGAAAAGAGGATATTAAAGAAGGTGCTATGGAATTAATTGAGAGAGGCGCTAATAGTGTTGTTGTGACACTTGGTGAACAAGGAAGTATGTATATTGATAAGGATAATACAATTAGTGCAGGTTCGTTTACTGTAAAGTCTATAGATAGTACTGCGGCGGGAGATGCTTTTAATGCGGCATTAGGGATTAAGCTCATTGAATCAGATGATATAGAGGATGGGTTGAAATATTCAAATGCTGTGGGAGCTTTGGTTACGACAAAACTAGGGGCACAGACTTCTTTGCCTTTTAAGAATGAAGTAGAGACATTTATTAAAAATAACTAGTAAAATAAACTTGTTGTTACTTATTTATAGATATTTATGGTGCAAGACGGTCGTAGATGGGGGGGATGGGTGCAATAAAGTAGTTCAGATTAAAGGAGCCTAAGAAAAGCTAAGGTTCGTTCCAGAGGTATTTCCTAAAGCTTACAAACTCCCTAGCGGTCAAACAAGTAAGCTTCTTAACGGAAATACCTCTTCCACTCACCAAGCTTTTCTAAGGCTCCTTTAAAAGTCACATCTTTATTGCACCCATCCCCCCATCTACTGGGCTCGTTCTTTGAAGCTTGAGGCTAGATTAATCAAGTAAGATGGTAATAGGAAATATAACAGTGGCAAGGTACTTTTGTAAATATAACCGAGAGCCTAGTAAATGCCATATCTTTAATCTTTCAACGGGGATAAGAATGTAAGGTGTTCTAGGTGTTACGTCAAGTGAACCATGGACGGTGAACGCCTTTCCTTTAATTAGGACGATTAACGGAAAGGAAAAGTAACACCTAGAATACCTTACAGAAGCCACTGGATATAAGGAAAGATTAGAGATATGGTATTTACGGAAGTACTGCAATTTTACGCTGCTAGTCCTCTTTTTGTTTTGTCCGAAATTATAGTGTTATGGGTAGCAAAATAAAAAAAGTAAAAATATGTTAAAAACTTCTTCGACTAGTGTTATAATAAAACTAATTAATATTTTTTACGAAGGAGGAGTTATATGAAACAACCACATATACTATGTAGTGACAATGACATTGAAAAAATGGTTATATTGCCTGGAGACCCAGAACGTGTACTACGAGTGGCCGGCTTTTTAGATACTTGGGAAGAAGTTGCTTATAATCGTGAGTTTAGAACTATCAAAGGGACATATAAGGAAATGCCAATCACAGTGATATCAACTGGTATAGGTGGTGCTTCAGCAACTATTGCCCTTGAAGAACTAATAGCTTGTGGTGCGAAATACTTTATTCGTATAGGTAGTGCAGGTGCTTGTAATAATCTGATTGATATTGGAGATTTGATAATACCTACTGGGGTAGTTAGAGAAGAGGGAGCTTCGAGGATGTACGTAAGTGATAACTATCCTGCTGTAGCAAGCTTCAATCTTCTAAGAGTTATAAATGATACAAGCATAAAATTAGGTTACAAAACTTTTATGGGTATTACAAGAAGTCATGACTCTTTTTATATTGATAATGAACGTGAAATAATGAAACATTGGAATTCCAAGAACGTCCTAGGCTCAGATATGGAGACCTCCGCTATCTATACTGTAGGTTCTCTCAGACAAGTACACGTAGCAAGTATCCTAAATAACGTTGTAAGATATGAAGCAGATGTAAAAGATGCTATCAACGATTATGTAGACGATGAAACAAAAGCCACCGAAGGCGAAAAAAAAGAAATAATCCTAGCCCTTGAATCATTTTACAACTTATATTGTGAGCTAATGGATAATTAATAAAAAACTAATTAACCTTATTAAATTTAAAATAAACTACTAACCTAAAATAACCAATCATCTCATAATAACGTAGCCATCAGAGAAGAGGTTATAGGGTTCGTTTTACGCAGACCGTTCCTTTGGAGTAAGGCAAGTAAAACGAACCCTATAACCTCAATCAATTAATTCCCGTTTACACCTAAAAACTAACTATCTCCTATACTTCCTTCCTACCCAAATAATAAAATCCCTTGGAAGTATTACCATTCATAGTAGTATAAGACATCTCTTCAAACTCAATCTTATCAAAACAACTAAGCAATTCCTTAATCCATTCCACTGTATGATGTCTCATAATAGCACCCTCAGGTAATTCAAACACCCCATATTTATTAAATTTATTGTGAAAAACATTATACCTCTTAACATTTCTTTCATCAGAATTAATCAAGAAATCATTTATATATATGACGCCTTTAGGTTTTAAAATCCTTCTAATCTCAGATATCAATGCTCTCTGGTCATCATCACTGATAATACTAGTTAGAACAGCAAGTATAATAACAGCATCAAAAGAGTTATCTTCATATTCTAAAGTCTTACTATCTGTACATTCTAGATTAAGATGTGGGTATTGAAGCATTCCCCTGTCAATCATATTCTTGGAGAAATCAATTCCATATAAATGGTTGTATCCCTTTTCGTATAATTGATCCAGAGTCCTTCCATAACCACAGCCTATATCTAAGATTGTATCATCTTTTGATATATACTTAGAAAAAACATTAAATTGAAATGGAGTAGTAAAGTTCTTACTATCTGCCATCTTATTCCAATAAGATTTTTGATAATTATAGTCCATTTAGTTTATCTCCTTTTTCTTTTGGATATTTTAACATATATATGTATTATTTGAAAGTATAAAAATTATATCCTATCAATTATGAAATTAATAAATAAATGATAGGTATTTTGGATATTTGTTTGAAGTGTAAAATAATAAATTAAAAGTGAATTGAAGAAATACTTATTAAAATAAACATAAAAATAAAATATATTAAAACTAATGAGAAATATTAAATAATATATTTAGAAAATAATCATAAAATGCTAATATATACTTAATAAGCAAAAGCTTATAATATAAGCAAATATTAAGGAGAGGTTATGACTGGTCGTGAAAAGGAAATATTAGAATTAATTAAAAGAAACCCCCTTATTTCACAAAAAGAGATAGGGGAAGAGCTTAATATTACTCGTTCATCAGTTGGGGTTCATATTACTAATCTAATAAAAAAAGGTTATATCAAAGGGAGAGGATATGTCATGAATAAGTCCGATTATGTAACAGTAATTGGAGCAGCTAATATTGATATTCATGGATTTACAGAAGAAAAACTTATTGAGAGAGATTCTAACCCTGGACTTATCAAAATATGTCTTGGTGGAGTGGGTAGGAATATTTCTGAAAACTTGGCTAGATTAGGAATTGATACAAAGCTTATTTCAGCAACAGGAGGTGATATGAATAGTAAAAGACTTATTGATGAATGTAATCAAGTAGGTATTGATATGGAACATTCTCTAATATTACCAGATCAGAATGCATCAATTTATTTAGCGATTATGGATGAAAAAGGTGATATGTCAATAGCTTTATCAGACATGAGTATTGTTGATAGAATGACACCAGAATTCATTAAAAGTAAGTATCACATAATCAAGAATTCTGAAGTAATAGTTGTTGATACCTGTTTATCAAGACAAGTCATAGAATTCATTTTAACTAATTTTAAAGATAAAAAAATATTATTAGACCCTGTATCAATAAGGAAATCAAGAAGGGTAAAAGATATAATTGGTGGTTTTCATACAATAAAACTTAATAAGCACGAAGCGGAGTTCCTTTCGGATATAAAGATAGAAGATGCTCATGGGCTTAAGAAGGCAGTTGATTATTTTATTGATAAAGGTGTTAAGAGAGTATTTATTACTTTGGGTGAGAAAGGGGTATATTACGGAGAAGGTGACTATACTAATTCTTATAAAGCACCAAAAATAAAAGTAGTGAATGCTACAGGAGCAGGGGATGCATTCATGGCAGGAGTTGTATATGGGAATCTATATGATAAGGGTATTGATGAGATTGCAAAATGTTCTACAGCGGCTGCAATATTAGCACTAAAACATCACGAAACGGTTAATCCTAATATGAGTATAGAAAGTATTAATAAAATAATGGAGGAGATAAAATGTTAGATTATATGGATATCAAGCCAGAAGTTAAAAGAGCGTTAGAGGAAAATAAACCTGTTGTAGCACTTGAATCGACTATAATATCTCATGGGATGTCATATCCAGAGAACATAGAAAGTGCCAAGACATGTGAGAGTGAAATCAGAAAAGAAGGTGGAATACCTGCTACTATAGCTATTATTGGTGGTAGAATGAAAGTTGGATTAACTGATGAAGAACTCGTTTACTTAGGGGAAAACAAAGGGATAAGAAAAGCAAGTAGAAGAGATGTTCCCATGTTGATAGCCAGTAAACTTGATGGAGCGACAACAGTTGCAACTACGATGCTCATTGCGAATTTGGCAGGAATCAAGGTATTTGCAACAGGAGGTATTGGAGGAGTTCATAGAAATGCCCAAAAGACATTCGATATATCTGCTGATTTGATGGAGCTGGCTAATACTAATGTAGCTGTTGTAAGTGCAGGGGTAAAATCCATATTAGATATTGGTCTAACATTAGAATACTTAGAAACTCAAGGGGTTCCTGTTATTGGCTATAGAACTAATGATTTTCCTGCTTTCTATACTAGAAAAAGTGGGTATAGTGTAGATTATAATGTAGTTTCTACGGAAATAATTGCTAAAGCAATAAAGGTAAAAGAAGATTTAAATATAAAAGGTGGTATGGTTATAGGTAATCCTATACCAGAAGAATATGAGATGGATTATGATTTTATAAATAATGCCATTGATAAAGCTGTACAAGATGCAGAGAAAAAAGGGATAAAGGGTAAGAATATCACACCATTCATTTTATCTGAAATTCATCATATAACAGAAGGAAAGAGTCTATATTCTAATAAAAAATTAGTATATAATAATGCAAGAGTGGCAGCTAAGATAGCTAAGGAGTTATGTGCATTATATTAATATGAACTAAGAAATATATAATATATGAATTTAAATAATAAACGCATACATAAAATTATTTCAGTTTATGTATGCGTTTATTATTTTTCATTAAAAATATGGGATACTTATATATTAGATGAATATATAACATTGATTTTGAAGTACATAAACTTATATAATTATTTAATGTTAAAATAGCTATATTGCTGATTATATATAGGGTTACAAACTCGATTTAATAAAATTAATAAATTAAGTGTAAATTTGTATTGACAAATATATAAGATGTAAATATAATATAATATATATTAGATGATTATATAATATAACTTAAGTTAAATAATCATTTAAAAGAATTGAAGCTGGAGGATGTATCAAATATGAATAAGACTAAAAAAAATACAATTTTGTTTTTACTGGGAAAACTAGTATCGTTATTTGGAACACGTATTTATGGATTTGCTATGGGGCTGTACATATTAAAAATAACAGGTTCTGCTCTTAACTTTTCTATAAGTATATTACTATCAACAATACCTGCATTGATTTTTGGACCTATTGGTGGAGTAATAGCTGATAGGGTGGATAGAAAGAAAATGGTTCTATTAGCAGATTTCTTTAGTGGCGTTATAATGTTTATCGCTTTTGGATTGAGTCAGGTTTTTGGATTGGAATTGTGGATAATATATATGTCAACAGTTTTACTTTCAATACTTAATGCATTATTTGCTACAGCTTTTGATGCAGCTCTACCTAACTTGGTAGATGAATCCAGTTTAAGTAAAGTAAATTCATATAACCAAGCTATGAATAGTTTAACAGGTGTACTTGCACCGATTATAGGTGGGATTGTCTATGCACTAGTGTCCCCAACCATGTTTATAATATTTAATGGTGTATCATTTGTATTATCAACTTTCTCAGAATACTTTATTGATTTCTACTGGAAAGTAGAAAAAAGCGTAGAAAAAATAGCTATCAAAGAAGTAGACTTTTTTGCTAATATCAAAGAAGGATTTGCTTATATTAAGACTAAAAGCCTAATATTTAGTGTTATATCCGTTGCTGTTTTCATCAATTTCTTGTTTACAGCTATAAATGTTGCTATACCACATATTGTAGTAGTTCAGTTTAATATGTCAGATGAGATATATGGAATTATTGAATCTGCACTTGCAATAGGTTCCTTATTTGTTTCAATTACATTCGCTAATAAATTGGGAGTATTGAAGCCGTTGAAAATGGGGCTTTTCGTAATTGGCCTGGGCATTATAAATATACTTTTCAGTGTTCCATTAATAGCTACTGGATTACTTGACATTAACAATTTTGTTGCTGTATATTATAGCATTCTATTCTTCCTTATGGGATGCATTCTTGTACTAATCAATATTCCTATGGCTGTTTATATACAGAAGACTACAGATGATGAATATAGAGGTAGAGTCATGGGATTGAATGGAACACTTTGTATGGCGATTTCACCTCTAGGTTACTTATTACATGGATTTTTACTTGATTTAATACCAACATATATTATAATGATATATGCAGGGGTAGGTATATTCTTAATCGCAATATACATGATTAAGAAAATGAATAAAATAATTGATAATGATGAATCAATTGTTGGAATTAAAGACACTTTGAAAGTTGCTGAGGCAGAAAGTTGATGGAGTGATGAAATGGTATCTGATATAAATTATAATATAGTAATAGATTTCATACAGTCAATTATTAGGGTAATTAATGCTAATGAGTGGCCAGACTATGCAAAAAGATTTAAACTGAATAATGAAATTTCAGAATATGTTAAGCATGTTCAAGACAATATGGATCCTATATTAAAAAGAGATATGGAATATTATTGCGGTAAGTTTTGCAAAGGATTGTTTGCAGTGATTTTCTATGCAATAGATGAAGACATCAATGATATTGGTATATTACTTAATAATATGGATAAAATGTCTGGGGAGGACTTAGTTAATATAATTATACAAAAACTAGAACTTGATATTACTGAAGGTTCTAGTGAAAAACAAATACAAACAGTAATTGAAGAAGATTTACGAAATGATATGCAGGATTTGGATAAAGTTGAAATATACATGGATTACTTCAGGTATCCTAACGAAATGAAGGAACGATTGGTTATAACTCTAAGAGAATATTATAAAAAATTCTTTGTATCTATAGAACAAGAGGTTAAAGATTTTATGGATAAAAAATTAAATGAACATAGACTATTGATAAAAGAAGACTACGATAAATTCTTTGATAATATGGTTATGCTAATAGATAAAGATGTGGTTATAGATAAAGAGGTTAAGTTTTATATATGTTATTTCACCGAAATAGGTTGTGGACTTAGATATACTGAAGATGGAGTTTATACTATCACTTACGGGTATGGATTAGAACAAAAATATGATGATAATATGAAAAAGATGGAATATAGAGAGCTGATAAAGCTGCTTAACGATGATAACCGTTTTAAAATAATTGATTTGTTAGGCAAAAGGTCATGGTATAGTAAAGAATTGGCAGATCATCTAGGTATAACTACTGCAACTATGAGTTATCATATTAAAAAAATGAGTACATTAGGAATATTTGATATTGAGACAGGTAAAAATAAAAGATTATATTATAGATTAAATAAAAATAAATTCATAAAAATAGTCAATAATATGTTATTTGATATTATTGATGCTCAAGAATAAAATTTTATTGTTATCCCACACAAGCATTAAATTAAATATTTTTTATTTAATATTATAATATAATCAACTTTAACTAATTAATAATAAATTTTATTTAGTAATTATAGCTATGAAAATTAAAATTCATAGCTTTTTTTTATAGAAAATTAATATTGACCGTTGGTCATTTTGAGAATATAATAATCTTAAATTAAAAAATGACCGTTGGTCAAATATAGATTGAAGGTGTGCTATGAGTAAGATTATAGAGAATAAAAAGCAAAAGAAAAACGCTATCTTTAGTTCTGCATATGAATTGTTTACAACTAAAGGTTTTGATAAGACTGCAATAAACGATATTGTAAAAAAGGCAGGTGTGGCTAAAGGTACTTTCTACCTCTATTTCAGGGATAAGAATCAAATACTTGATAATATAATTTTAAAGAAAAGTTCAGTTATCATAAAAGAAGCGTTTCAAGAAACTATGGATAAAGAACATGAAAACTTTATTGAAGCCATTATATTCTTTACTAATTATACAATAGAATACCTCAAGGATAATATTATTCTTTTAAGTCTCATCTACAAAAACTTATCATGGGGATTGTATAGAAAAGCATTAAGTGATCCTGAATTAAGCAAGGATATGGATGAAATATACAGAACATTTTTAGGTAAGTTAAAAGACCATAATATTCCTGTTGAAGATGTGGATAAAACATTATTTCTTATTATCGAATTAGTTGGTTCAACTTGTTATAGCTCAATTATTCTAAAAGAGCCAGCGAGCATAGATGAAATGAAGCCGATTCTTTTCAATGTAATAAGGAAAATGCTTGAACAGTAGTAGACGTTTAAAAGGACTAATGATTGCAGAAAGGAAGGATAACATGAAAAAGTTTGCAAGAATGATTGTAAAACATAGAAAATTAGTTTTACTAATTGGTGTCTTGTTAATGATACCATCACTTTATGGTATGACTAATACAAGAGTCAATTATGACTTACTAACTTATTTACCAGAAGAGTTGGATTCTATGAAAGGTCAAGAAGTAGTCGATAAAGTATTCCATAAAGCAGCGACAGGGTTACTGATTATTGAAGATATGGAATCAAAAGATGTAATAAAATTAAAAGAAAAAATAGATGAAGTAGAAGGTGTTGAAAAAACCCTTTGGATCAGTGATTTAATGGATATTACTATACCTAAGGAATTTCTGCCAAGTGATATAAAAGATGTATTCTACAGTGAGAATTCAACTTTGATGATGATAGAATTTACACATGAAGCTGCGTCAGATGAAACTCAGACAGCAATTGAAGACATTAGAGGAATAATGAACAAACAATGTTTCTTAAGTGGTATGTCAGCCATACTTAGAGATACAATTAAATTAGCTGATAAAGAAACACCTATATATGTTTTACTAGCAGTTGTCTTAGCTACAATCGTTTTAGCATTGACATTAGAATCAACAATTGTTCCATTGATCTTTTTAGCTGCAATAGGTATGGCTATATTATATAACTTTGGTACTAACATTTTCCTAGGGGAAATATCGTATATAACCAAATCCCTGGCGGCGGTACTCCAGTTAGGGGTTACCATGGACTTCTCAATCTTCTTATTACATAGATATGAAGATGAATTGAAGATTAACAGTAACAAAGATGAAGCCATGGCTGTTGCAATAACAAAAACAGCAACATCAATTGCAGGTAGTTCATTAACTACTATTGCAGGTTTCTTAGCTTTAGCAGTCATGAAATTAGGATTAGGTAAAGATATAGGTTTTGTAATGGCAAAAGGAGTTTTCATAGGTGTATTATGTACGATTACTATTCTGCCAGCACTTATACTAACATTTAATAAAGTGATACACAGATTCAATCATGGTACGGTATTACCATCATTTAATGGTACAGCTAATTTTGTAACAAAACACTATAAGAAATTTGTAGTATTGTTTATCCTATTATTTATACCTTTTATATATGGTAAAGCCAACACAGAAGTATATTATAACCTGGATGAATCATTACCAAGAAATCTTGATTCAATAGTGGCACTTGATAAGCTTAAAACAGGTTATGATATGACTACTACCCATATGATTGTTATTGATTCCCAGACTCCATCATACCAAGCAAAAGAGATGCTAGGAGAAATCGAGCAATTACCAGGAGTTCAATCGGTTATTGGATATGATAAATTAGTAGGTCCTGCAATACCTTATGAATATGTACCAGATAAGTTAACGGATATACTTGAAAAAGATGGTCACAAACTCATCTTGGTTAATTCAAGTTTCAAAGCCGCTACAGATGAACAAAACAGACAATTACAAGATATGAATGATATCGTTAAAAAATATGATGAAAACGGTATGGTTACAGGTGAAGGTGCATTAACAAAAGACTTGGTTGAGTTAGCAGATGTGGACTTCAAAAATGTAAGTATAGCATCAATTGCTGCAGTATTCGCAATTATATTATTAGTATTCGGTTCTGTATCAATTCCTATTATTCTAGTAGGAACTATAGAACTTGCTATATTTATTAATATGGGAATACCTTATTTCACTAATACGACTATTCCATTTGTATCCTCAATCGTAATTGGAACCATTCAATTGGGAGCAACAGTAGACTATGCAATATTATTAACTACTAGATTCAGAGAAGAAATACGACATGGACATGATAAATTCGAAGCTATGAGACTTAGTCTTCTAGGTTCAGTTAGATCAATAGTAACTAGTGCTCTAACATTCTTTGGTGCAACTGTAGGTGTTGGATTCATCGCTGATATGGAAATGATAAAGAGTTTAACAGGTATGATTTCAAGAGGTGCAATAATCAGTATGTTCGTAATCATATTCATGTTACCAGCACTTCTCCTCTTATTTGAAGGATTTATAGCAAAAACTAGTAGAAAATGGCGCAGAAATTAAGGAAGGATGATATAGTATGAAAAAAAGAATGAAAAAGATATGTAGTTTAGCAACTGTTTTACTAATGACAACTAGTAGTTTATCTTTTGCTGCTGATGGTACCATCAAAAAAGATGAAACTGTATATGTTAACCTATCCTCAGCAGGAGAAGTTGAAAAAATTATAGTAAGTGATCAGATACATTCAGATGTAGAAGGACAAAAGGTATTTGATAGTTCTTCTCTAACTGATATAAAAAATGTAAAAGGTGAAGAGAAACCTAGTATAGATGGTGAAAATATAGTATGGGAACTTGAAGGAAATGACTTATTCTATCAAGGTAATACAGATAAAGAGATTCCTGTAGAAATTAAAGTTAACTATTACTTGGATGGCAGTAAAATAGAACCATCAGAGTTGCCAGGTAAGTCAGGTAAAGTAAAAATAGAATTAGAAACAGTAAATAAAGAAAAACATCAAACAGTGATAAATGGTGAAACTAAAGATATATATACACCTTTCATGGTAGCTTCAGTGGTAATCCTACCAGATGATATTTTTAGTAATGTAAAGGTTAATTCAGGTAAAATATTAACTGAGGGAAATAATCAGATTGTAACTTATGTTTCAGTACCAGGTTTAAGTGAATTATTACCTGAAGATGCAACAGATATAAATATTCCTGAAAAGCTGGTAATAGAAGCAGATGCAGAAGAATTTGAGTTAGGACCTATTATGTCAGTGGCAACATGTGAATTACCTGAAATTGACGAACAAGGTGACCTAGGAAGTATAAGTGAAATGATTGATTCAGCTAATGAATTGGAATCAGCTTCCAGTAAATTAAGAGATGGAACAAAAACTCTATCAGATGGACAAACAGAACTTGCTGATAATCTAGTAAAATTTAGAGCTGGTGTAGTAGAATTGGGTAAAGGTAGCACAGTACTAATTGATGGAGTCAGCAAATTGGATTTAGGAATTGGTTCAGCTTATGAAGGTGCAACAAAAGTGGCTGATGGAATAAGACTATTTGTAGATAGTGCAGGGGAATTTGGAACAGGTGCTAAAGCCTTTGGAGAAGGAGCAAAGAGTTTTGCAGAAAAAGCTGGAGAATTTGCAAATGGAGCTAATATGCTTTCTAGTGGATTAGGAAAACTAACTAGCAGTACAAAAGAATTAGAAACAGGTGCAAAAACTCTAACTGATGGAACAGATAAATTAATAGCTGGTGAAAAACAAATAACTACAGGTGTAACTGCAAGCTTAAAAGGAGTACAAAGCTTAATTGAAGCAGTAAAACAACAAGACCCTAAGAGCCCTATGTTAGCAACTTTAAAGCAGATTGAAGCTGGTCTAAAAGCTGTTGAAGATGGTTCTAACAATATGACAAATGAATTAAACAATTTCAAGAAAGGTCAACAAAAATTATCCGCTGGATTAGGTGAACTTGGAAAAGGAACAGACACTATTAAAGAAACAGCTGGTTTATTACAAGCAGGAAGTAAAGGACTTGTAGAAGGAGCTGATAAATTATCCCAATCTGCAGTACAATTAGATACTGGAGCCAAGAAAATAGTTGGTGGTTCCACGGAATTAGTCACAGGCTCACAAGGAGTGAGTAATGGATTAGGAAAACTCTCAGAGGGCTCTAAAGCTATTATGGCAGGAAAAGATAAGTTAGTAACAGGTAATAAAGAATTACTATCAGCAGCTAATCAGTTAGTAGATGGTGGTAACAAATTAAAAGATGGAGCAAAAGAACTCAATGTAAATATGAATAGATTCCATCAAGAAGGTATTAAAGAATTAAGCAGTGTCTTAACAGAAAAAACAGAGTCATTAGATGATTTACTTCTTGTAAAAGATGAACTTGTTAAGTTAGCTGATGAATACAATTGCTTTACTGGAATTGGAAAAGACATGGAAGGTTCAGTTAAATTCATTATGAAAACTGAAGAAATCAAGAAAGTTAAGGAAGCAGTTGTTAATACAGAAACAGAAGATAAGGAAAAGAAAGGCTTCATCAATTGGATTAAAGGTCTATTTGGTAAATAAGTTATAGATTTAATATGATAAATAATAAAGGCAATCTAAAATCTTGGATTAATAATTCATGAATTAGATTGCCTTTTATCTTCCTGCTAAATAGGGAGCTTTCTTTTAGTGCAAAATTAAAAGAATAATTATATTCAATTATGTAAATAAAAAGTATATGAAATAATCATATAGGAATTAAACCTAAAATTCAACAAGGAGACTTGATAGATGAAGAAATTAATTACTACACTATTGATTACTACAGTAATAATAGCATCCATAGGAGGATGTGAGCAGGCTAAGAAAAAAGTGGTTAAATTTGGAGCTGCTGCTGATTATTACGGTGAAACAAAGTCTGTAATAGAACAATTCAATGGATCACAAGATACTTACGAGGTTCAATTAGTAGAACTTGATGGCAGTAATACTGATGCTCACGATAAAATAAAAACATCCATATCTAGGGGTTCATCCGATTTGGATGTTATATCTATGGATGTAACATGGGCTGGAGAATTTGCAGGAGGAGGGTACTTAGAACCTATTGATGTAAGAATGCAGGAAAAAGGTTACAAGAAAACTGATTTCAATGAAGGAGCCATGAAAGCAGGTAATTATGAAGGTCTACAATACACATTACCTTTTTATCTCGACCTAGGATTACTATACTATAGAAAAGATATCGTAGAAGAAACAGAAGCAAAAGTATTAGAAAGTGGTAATTATACTTATACAGATTTATCTAAGTTAGCAGAGAAATATAAAGGACAAGAAAATACAGAAACAGGATTCGTATTTCAATCCGGAGTGTACGAAGGATTAACTATAAATGTAACAGAATTCACTAACTCATTTCATACCCTAAAAAGAGGATTGGAAACAATGAAAATGTTTGTTGATGCTGATTACACACCAAATGATATTTTGTACTATAACGAGAAAGACACCAATGATGCTTTTATACAAGGCAAAACTGTATTTTCACGAAACTGGCCCTATCAATCAAAACTAGTGAACAATGAACAACTAGAACTAAATCTAAAAAAAGAACAGATTGGAATAGCACCTTTACCTAACGGAGGTGTAATAGGAGGCTATGTATTAGGAATAAACAAAAACTCATCAAACAAAGATGGAGCATGGGAATTCATTAGATATATTTCTAGCGAAGAAGGTCAAAAAACTATAGTTATTCAGGGTCAACATATACCAGGATATAATAAATTATTGACAGACGCTGATATAATGGACTCAAATGAATTGTTCAAATCACAAGGCTATAAGAACGCATTAGCCTCATCAATAGTAAGACCTATCTCGGATAAATATACAACAGTATCAGATACTATACAGATAAATGTACACAAATACTTATCAGGAGCCCAAGATCTAGGCATAACCATCAAAGAATTAGAAAAACTAATAACAGACAATAAAATAATCTCAAAACAATAAAATGTATATTAATTAACATTATTAATAAGATTACTATAGTTACTAACTAAAAAGTGGCAAAACGCACAAGAAACATATATAGTGATAAGAACGATTTTTACAGCTTGTTGTTACCTTCGAATCAGATAAAACAACAAATGTAACGAGAGTGATTATCACTATATATGTTTTATGATACTACCGTTGTCCATCTTTTAAAACATAATCTATTGACTTACTCAGCTTTTTTAGTCTGCACTATAGTATACATAAACAACAACGCTGCAACAAATGATATAGCTGTCAAGAAAAATAAAACATTAAACCCAATGATATCAACAAAAAGCCCAAATATCAATGGTCCAGTTATAGCAGCTACTGAAGATGAAAAATAATAGAAACCAGTATAAGTACCAACTTTTGCTTCATCAACCCCTTCAACTATGTAAGGATAAGAATTTATGTTCACTAATGACCAGAATATACCAGCTACCGCTAATAATGCTATCATAGTATACTTATTAAAAGGTATGATACCTACAGGTCCCATTAAACCAATAATAATAAATATAAAAACATCAGTAGTCAAACCAATAAGAATAGCTTTTCTTTTGCCTAATTTTTTGCCTATAAACCCTGAAGGAATAGCAAAGATCAAAAACGCTGCCGCAAAAGCACTGAGAATAATTCCCGATTCATGTTTTTGTAAACCAATATAATGAACTATGTAATTACTGAACGTAGCTTCCATTCCTTGATAACCAATGAACCAAAAAAGAATGGCAAAAAGTAAATGCAGGGTTTTGCTATCTTTGCTGCTGATAATTTCTTTCAATGTAGATATTATTTTAACTTTTTCATCTGATTCAGATTTACTGTATGTACTTGGTTCTTTGATGAAGAATATTATAACAAGTAGAGAAATAAGCATAACTATACCAGTTGCCAAAAAAGGTAGATTATTATTGATTTTGTACAATCTAGAACCACCATATAATACAAAAACAGCAGCTAGACCACCCATGAAGTTAATAACTGCATTAGCTTCGCTTCTTTGGTGAGAAGGAATCATATCAGGCATTAACGCAACAGTTGGACCTCTGTAGATTGCCATTGAAAAATTCAAAACGGTAATTATAATCAAGAATAATAATAAATCATTTGAAAACATAGGTAATAAAATAAACATAAGTGCAGATATAGGAAGACCAATCATAATAAACGGTTTTCTTCTACCGAACCTTGTATGAGTATTATCGCTTACAGCACTAATAAATGGTATTAAGAAAATAGCTAAGATGTTATCAAGGGTCATGATACTATTAACAACTAACTGGCTTGGAAAAAATTCTTTCAGAAATAATGGAACATAGTTATTATAAAGGGGCCATACTAAACTAATAGCAAAAAAACCAAAACCTAGAATAAAAGTTTTCTTATAATTTAATTTTCCTGTTGCTTCTTTAACCATAAATTCATCCTCCAATGTATTAATATAATATCAAAGCAATTAATCTACAAAAAGTAATATTACATAATTACTTATTGCAATTAATCATTATAATTATATAAGTTAAATTAAATAATTGCTATAGAGCCAGCAATTATTAAGTTCAATTCAACTTATAAAATCAAGGAAAATATATTGAACTTATTGAAATGGTGTTCAATATATATATTATACAATAAAAACGTAATATTTTAGTTAAAATAATATTAAATGTATAAGTTCAATATAAATAGCTGTAAAAGCATTAAGATATTCTAACCTATAAATTAAAAAAATATGATATAATAAGGTTATTGCAAAAAATTATATTACTTACTTAACTTTTCCACTTCAATATTCTATGAAGGTAAGCTAATTAGAAGGCTTTGCAGAATAAAAATATAACCTATAAGCCTTAATTTATCTGCATTTAATTAAATGTGGAAAAGTTGAGTTGCATTTTTAGTGAGTTACATAATATATTAGTATAGTATGAAAGGATGTATTTATGGATATAGATAGAATAACCCAAGAATTAACAAAGGAAATAAGGAAAGAAAATGTCATAAAAGACGAAAGAATGTCAAAACACACCACTTTCAAAGTGGGAGGGAAGGCTGATTTATTTGTTTGCCCAAGTAATGTAAATGAACTATCCCATGCTATAAAGACATGTAAAACTTTTAATATACCTTATTATGTAGTAGGTAACGGAAGTAATATAATTGTAAAAGATAATGGTTTTAGAGGTGCTATAATACAATTATATAAAAACCTCAATAATGTAACTATTGAAGATGATACAATTACTGCTGATGCTGGTATACTATTGGCCAAATTAGCCAAAATCATAGCAAATGAAAGTCTAGAAGGCTTTGAATTTGCAGCTGGTATTCCTGGTACATTGGGTGGTGCAGTATATATGAATGCTGGAGCCTATGGTGGTGATATGTCCCAAGTAATTGTTTCAGCAGATGTTATTGATGAAAAAGGAAATATCATAACGTTATCAAAGGAAGAGTTAAAATTAGGATATAGAACTAGTATAGTTCAACAAAAAAATTATATTGTACTAAGGGCAGTATTAAAATGTAAAAAAGGTAACAAAGAAAAAATAAAAGGTTTAATAGAAGAATTAAACAACAAGCGTAAAGAAAAACAACCATTGGAATATCCAAGTGCAGGCAGCACTTTCAAAAGACCAGAGGGGTACTATGCTGGAAAGCTTATCATGGATAGTGGATTAAGAGGTCATCAAATAGGTAATGCTCAAGTATCAGAGAAACACTGTGGATTTATTATCAATAGAGGTGATGCAACAGCTAATGATATCATTAATCTTATTAATCATGTAAGAAATACAGTTAGAGATAAATACCACGTCAATTTAGAAACAGAAGTAAGAATTATTGGAGAATAGAAACTAGAAAGGATGAAGCTCATGCGGTTTGTAATTGTTACAGGAATGTCTGGAGCAGGCAAAAGTATATCTTTAAAGATGTTAGAAGATATCGGTTTCTTTTGTGTTGACAATCTTCCACCGGTACTTATTAATAAGTTTGCTCAGATTTGTTTCAGTCCTGATTCAGGAATAGATAAAGTTGCTTTGGGAATAGATACTAGAGGTGGAAATTTATTTACTGAGCTTCTTAATGAGATAAAGAAATTAGAGAACGAAGGCTATGAATTAGAAGTTCTTTTTTTAGATGCTAACGATGAAACTCTAGTCAAGAGATTCAAAGAAACAAGACGAAAACATCCTCTTGTGTCTGAAGGCAGAATACAAAATGGTATTGATAAAGAGAGAAAAATACTAGAAAAGGCTAAAAAAAGAGCTAATTTTATTATTGATACCAGCAAATTACTAACAAGAGAATTGAAATCAGAATTAGCCAAGATATTTTTAGAAGGGAAGAAATACGAGAATTTAATTATTACTGTTCTATCCTTTGGATTTAAATATGGGATTCCTTCTGATGCTGATTTGGTTTTTGATGTAAGATTTATTCCTAATCCTTTCTATATACCAGAACTAAAAGAGAAATCAGGTAATGAGAGGGAGATTAAAGATTATGTACTAAAATGGGATGTATCAAACAAATTCATTGATAAATTGGATGATATGATAAATTTCTTGATTCCTAATTACATCCAAGAGGGCAAAAATCAATTAGTTATTGCTATAGGATGTACAGGTGGTAAACATCGATCTGTTACTTTGGCTAATGAGCTATATAATAGATTATTAAAACAAGATTACAGTACCAATATTTATCACAGAGATATAGAAAAAGACTCAAAATTGAAGAGTTAATTTTTTCGTAGCTTATTATTTTAGCATTGAGGAGTGAGTTATTAAATGATTCAAGATATGGACGATATAAAAATAGTAACTATGGGTGGAGGTACTGGATTATCTACTATGTTAAGGGGACTTAAAAAATATACTGAAAATCTTACAGCCATTGTTACCGTTTCAGATAATGGAGGCAGTTCAGGAATACTTAGAAGAGAATTGGATATGCTTCCTCCAGGGGATATTAGAAACTGTATATTAGCATTAGCTGAAACTGAACCTATTATGGAAAAGGTCTTTCAATATAGATTTACAGAAGGAAGTCTTAGTGGACAAAATTTCGGTAATCTCTTTTTAGCAGCTCTTAATGGAATATTTGGAAGCTTTGAACAAGCGATAGAAAAGACAAGTGAAGTTTTAGCGGTAAAAGGCAAGGTTCTTCCAGTGACCATACAAAACGTGGAATTATGTGCTCTATTTGATGATTCTGTTATAGTTGAAGGTGAAAGCGAAATTGTTCAAAGATGTAAAAACGATAGAAAAAATATTAAAGACGTATGGTTATATCCTAAGAATCCAAAACCATATGATAAAGTTATAGAAGATATTAATGAAGCCGATATATTGGTTCTTGGACCAGGCAGCCTGTATACTAGTATAATACCTAATTTATTGGTAAGAGATATTGCACAAGTAATAAAAGAATCTAAACCAACAGTTATTTATGTGAGTAATATAATGACTCAACCAGGTGAAACAGATGATTATAATTTAACAGATCATATTAATGTTGTTGAAAAATATCTAGGAAAAGGTATAATAGATTATATTATAGTTAATAACCAAGAAATACCTAGTGAAATTCTAGAACTCTACATAGAAGATGGAGCTATACCTGTTACATATAATAAAAAATTATTAAAAGATAAGGGAATAAAAGTATTAGAAGCTCCATTATTGAGGATACTAAGTGGGACCACATTAATTAGACATAACTCAGATAAACTAGCAGAAGTTATAATATCTATATTGAAACAACTTTAACCAATCCTGCATTTTGCCATCTATAGCCTAATAAATATACAAATAATGGGTAAAATAATTAGAATGATAGGGTGTGATTATATGTCTTTTTCTTCAAAAGTAAAAGAAGAATTATCAAGGCATATTGGCAGTGCAAGACATTGCAGAATCGCTGAAATAGCAGCTATTATTAACATTTGTGGTAAGATAAAAGTAGTAAATAATAATGAAATAACAATTAAAGTACAAACAGAAAATGCTGCTGTTGCAAGAAAGTACTTTACATTGTTGAAAAAAACATTTAATATTAATGTTGAAGTATTAATAAGGAAAAACACTCAATTAAAAAAGAGTAGAATATATGTAATGTATATTACTAATGCTAGGATAGCTCTTAAAATACTGAAGGCTATAGGTATTGCAGAGTTTGGAGAAGATGGAAGACTTCATATAGTTCATCGGATCAATCCTTTGATTGTACAAAGTACATGTTGTAAAAGAGCATATATAAGAGGAGCTTTTTTAGGGAGTGGTTCATTAAGTGATCCAGAAAAGACATATCATCTAGAATTTGTTAGCGGACATAAAAATCAAAGCGAAGAATTAAGAAGATTAATTAATTCATTCGGTATGGAATCCAAAACAATAATGAGAAAAAAATACTATATCACTTATCTAAAAGAAGGTTCTCAGATTGTTGATTTATTAAATATTATGGAAGCACATGTTGCGCTAATGGACTTAGAAAATGTAAGAATCTTAAAGGAAATGAGAAATAATGTTAATAGAATTGTTAACTGTGAGACAGCAAATCTTAAGAAAACAGTATCTGCTGCTGTTAGACAAGTAGAAGATATTAAATATATAGATCATACTGTTGGTCTTAATTCTTTACCAGAGCCTTTAGAAGAAATTGCTAGAATAAGGTTAGAATATACATCAGCTACTTTAAAGGAATTAGGTACATTGCTAGATCCACCAGTAGGCAAATCTGGAGTTAATCATCGATTACGAAAAATAAGTAATATTGCTGAAAAATTAAGAGACAAAAGGGAGGATAACTATGATAGAGAAAAAAATAACAGTTAAAATCGCTTCAGGACTTGAAGCTAGACCAGTAGCTTTATTTGTACAAGTTGCAAGTCAATTTGAAAGTAATATTTATGTAGAGATGCAGGATAAAAAGGTTAATGCTAAAAGCATAATGGGTATGATGTCACTAGGTGTATTAGAAGGTGAAGATATTACCATATCAGCAGATGGAACTGACGAGGAAAAAGCTATTAATGAGCTTGAAAAGTACTTAAGCGAAGATAAATAGTGTTATTAATAAAAATGAAAAGAGGCTGTCATAAAATTGACAGTCTCTTTTTGAGTGTATAAATACTAAAATTCTCTTATTCATGTATAAGTGATAATTCCCAAAACTAACCATAATATACAAAATTAATATGTGAAATACTAATAAGGCACAGCAAAAGTTGACAGTTAAGAGTGCAAAGTAGATTATCTGCTTTGATTAGACGAAGGGATGTATTTCATATGAAAAGATTATTAATTATTATACTATGTTTATTGCTGTTAGTTTCATGTACCAGAAGTGAAAAAGAAGATAAAGATATAAGTGAAGATGTGGATATAAGGATAGGATGTACCACTTATCCATCATCCTATGCTCAAGCCGTTTTACTTAATGAAATAGTTAATAGGAAAGGATATACTTCAAAAATTATAGTGAATGATACAGATACAATCTGGGATAATCTAGGTAAAGGTAAAATAGATGTTCTGTTAAGCGGTTGGGTACCTACTATTGATACAGGAAGAAAAGCAAAATTAGAATCTCTAATCAAAGATTTAGGAACTAATTGTAGAAATTTATCTAATGGGATTTACGTTCCTAGTTATACTCTTACAGGTTTTTTGTGTGAACTAGAAGATTATAAGGAAAAATTTTCAAATACAATATATGTTTGCAGAGAAAGCAATATAATCATTGAAGAAACCAAAAACATGTTACAAAAATATGGTATGGAATATAATATAAAAGAAGTAGACTACAAAGAATTAGATACATTAATAAAAAAATCTATTGATAACAAAGAATGGATTGCAGTAGCTTTGTGGACACCTAATGGTACTATAAATAAATTTGGCTTAAGGCAACTAAGAGACACTAAGAACATATTTACCAATAATATTGATACCCATACTATTGTCAGAAGTGAATATACCAATCCAGAATTATTGAATATACTAGATAATTATTTTCTAAGAACAGGAGAATTAAATGAATTGATAAATGTATTAGATGAAAATGACCAAGAAAAAAAGATTGTTAACACATGGTTAGATAACAATCTTCAGATATTAAATAGATTAATATATAAGCCTAATTAAATAATTGCTAAATCAATCCTCCATCTAATGTTATTATTTGTCCTGTAAGATAAGAAGAATCAGATGAAGATAAATAATAACATAGGTTGGCTACTTCTTCAGGTCTACCAATTCTATTTGAAGGAATCTCTTCAATAATAGTATCTAGGTCTTCTTTTGCAAGACATGAATTCATATTAGTATCTATTAAGCCACAAGCTATAGCATTAACACGTATATGACTTGGTGCAAGCTCTTTTGCAAGTGCTTTAGTAAAAGAATTTACTCCACCTTTTGAAGCGGAATAGGCAACTTCACAAGAGGCTCCAGTTATCCCCCACATAGATGTTATATTAACTATGTTACCACTTTGATTTTTAATCATTGCAGGGACGGCTTGATGACATACATTATACAATGATTTTAGATTAGTATTTATCATGTTATCCCACAGGTCTTCACTAGTATCTGTGAATAACTTTATACTGGATATACCTGCATTGTTGATAACTATATCAACATCTCCAAATACTAGTTTGATTTCTTCGAACATGTCTTTAACAGAATTATAATTCGATACGTCAGTCATGATAGGAAGACAAGATACACCATAACCTTTTATGATTTCAGAGGTATCAATCAGCTCATTAAAACTTGACGAGCAGTTGATTACAACGTTATATCCTTCTTTAGCATATTTTATGGCAATTGCTTTTCCTATGCCTCTGGAAGATCCTGTTACAAGAACAGTTTTCTTATCCATGAATTTTCATTTCCTTTCTATAAAACTTAATTATCATTAGTGTATTAGATACCTCTTAACATAGCAATTTCTTCTTTATATAGATTTGTTTTTTTATCTATCCACGGAGTTTCTAGAATAAGTGGTTTATTATCACATATTTGGCTGTGAACTATATTATAGAGAGACTGGGCTCCTATTTGATCAAGACCACGTTTATTAGTAGTATCAGCTCCTATGTTAGCATGTCTGTCTTTTCGTGAACCCTTACCATTAAGTGAACCATTGATATGAAAAACTTTTAATCTATCAAGTCCTATGACGCTATCAAATTCTTCCATAACCCCATCAAAATTATTAATAATATCATAGCCGCTATCATGAGTGTGGCAGGTATCAAAACATATACCTATCTTATCTTTTAGTTCAACTTTGTCAATTATTCTTCTAAGTTCTTCGAATGTCTTTCCTACTTCTGAACCTTTTCCAGCCATGGTTTCTAAGCATATATAAGGTTTAGTATCATTTGTTAGGACATTGTTTAGTCCTTCTGCGATCCTGTTTATCCCGTAGTCGGTATCTTTAACTGTATAGGAACCAGGATGAACTACAATATAATTAGAACCGATTACTTCTGTTCTTTTAATCTCTTCTTTCAAAAAAGATTGGGCTAAGCCGTAGATATCATCTTTTACTGAAGCTAGATTAATGATATAGGGAGCATGGACAACGATATCTCTTATTTCATGTTCTTTCATAAATTCTTTACCTTCTTCAATTCTCATGTCTTCTAAAGATTTTCTTCGTGTATTCTGGGGTGCACCAGTATATATCATAAAGGTATTAGCATTATATGAATGAGCTGTTTTTGCAGCCCCTATGAGACCTTTTGAAATAGATACATGAGATCCAATTAGTATTGACATATATATCACCTTCTTTAATTTATTTTTTTACAAGATAATAACCAAAATTTAACAAAAAACGCTAAATAAAAATAGTAAAAAATATATAAAAAGTAATTTTTTTACTGGGTTGGTGAAACAAAATTAATATAAATTTCGTCTAATGTGGGAAAACTAAATAAAGTATTCTATGTAATATATAAGTTGAAATAAATAATTTTTATAATGTCAGTAATTATTTAGTTCTTATATAACTTTTAAAATCAAGATAAATATATTGAACTTATTGAAATGGATGTTCAATATATATAGTTGTATATATAAATAATATACATTAATAAATATTACATAGCAACATTAATTTATAATAATCTCCTCCAAGTTTATTTTAGTGTTTTTTAATCCTTAACTAATTATACAAAAAACTAAATTACTATTTTTAACAATGAATATAACACTATATGTTTAGTGTATTGTAAATTAAGCTAAATAATAAATAGGTATAACTTATAGATTAGGTTAAATTATTAGAACTAAATTAAATTAAAAAAAATGTTAACTGTTTGTAATGTTTTTATGGTATGATATTAGATGATTAATAGGAGGTAGAAAGATGAACAATAAAAAAAGAACTAGTACATTGCTAATGTTAATTATAGTAGTAGCAGTAATTTTGACAACTTCATTAGTTATTGTACTAACGGCTAATGATAATAAATTAGTCAATGGACAAGATGACGTACCTGGTGGAGAAGAAATCAATGGCTCAAATAATACTGATGAGGAAGATAATAAAGAGGAAGAAGTTAAAAAACCAGAATCAGTAAATGCTTTATTAATAGGATTTGACAAGTCAAACGGACTATCTGATGTTGTTATGGTAGCCCATTTAGATACTGATACTAACCAATTAAAATTAATATCATTACCAAGAGATTTATTCATTGATTTCAGGGAAGATGGATTTGATAAGATAAAGAAAGAAAATAATATCAGGGTTAAATATTGTAAACTAACAGAAGTCTATTCCAATGCTGGTTGGGATGATGATGCTTTGTTAGTAATAAAAGATGTTGTAGAAGAAATTACACAATTAGATATTGATTATACAGCGGCAGTTACTATTGATAGTTTTAAAGATATAGTAGACGCTGTTGGTGGAGTAGAATTTTATGTGCCAGAAAAAATGGATTACGAAGACGAAGTACAAGGATTATACATTCATCTAAAAGAAGGATTACAGGTATTAGATGGAGATAAAGCTGAACAATTAGTTAGAAACAGACACTATAAAGGCGTTCCACCAGATCTTAAAAGAATTCAAATGCAACAAGATTTTTTAATAGCAATGAGTAATAAAATCCTCAAGATAAGGGATTTTGATAAGATAAAAGAGTTGGCAACGACAGTTTATGGTCATTTGAAAACTGATTTTGGATTGGTAACAGCTAATGAATATGTTAGTTATATATTTAATCTTAACCTAAAAGAAATTCTTACACCAGAGAATAAAGTTACAATACCATCAGATGGAGAGAAAATAAATGGTATATGGTACCAGACATGGAATAAGGATGTTGTACTTGAGTCTATAGATACACTTTTGAACAAACCAACAATGCCAGCAGAAACAACACCTGATGATAAAGAAGAAGATCAAGCTAGTAGTACTGATACAAAAGATGATAATGAACATGAAAAGACTACAGAAGCTATGAAAAATAAAAGTACTAAAAATGACGATAGTAAGATAGAATTTGTTTATTAATATTTGTCTATAATATTAAAATTTAACAGATTTGTAATATTTTCTAATATCATGTTAATTATTGTCAATTATACCTACTTTTGATATACTAGTTATAGTAATATTAATCCACAAAAAGTAAATTTTGATTGGATAATTATTGTAAAATACATTAGCATGTTCTAAATAATGGTAGTATGAAAATCTTAGATGATAATAAGTTTAAACAAGGTTATCTATTAGTAATAATGCTATTTAGATACCTTGTTTTATAAAATGCAAAAATAGATTTTATTTTATGGACATGCTTGAAATTATAGGAGGGTAAAATTGGATAATAATAAGAAAGCTACATTACTAACCAAATTTCTAAAAGTGTTTTTAATTTCAGTAGTCATATTTTCTTTGATAGCTGGTGTTGCTACTGGGGGTTATGTATTACTTAATAGAGGAAAAGATAAAGCAGATAATCCTAAAAAAACGGACACCGATACAGGTGAAAAAGATGACCTTGGTTCTACCGAAGAAGTAGATAAGGAAAAACAGATATCTACATTTGCAGTATTTGGTGTAGATAAAGATGGTTGGCGTACTGATGTAACAATGGTTATGACATTTAATCACATAACAAAAGGAATTAACATAGTCTCTATTCCGAGAGACACATTAGTGGAATTACCCACTGAAATACATAATGAATTATTAGAAGGAAGAAAAGATACACCTAAGAAATTAAAAATCAACGGTATTCCAGCATATGCACCAAAAGATAAAAGAAATGAATATTCTGTTAGAATGTTAGAATATTTGTTTGACATAAAAGTTGACTATTATTTTAATCTTAACATCAAAGCATTTAAAAAGATAGTTGATATAATAGGACCTATTGAATTTGAAATACCATTTGATATGTATTATCCAGACCCAGCACAAGATTTGTACATTAATCTTAAAAAAGGAGTACACCAATTAAACGGTGCTCAAGCAGAACAGCTTATCAGATACCGAAAAGGTTATGCTAATGGAGATATAGGACGTATCAATATGCAGCATGAATTCATGAAAGCTTTTGTGAATGAAGTACTGACTGAAAAAAATAAGCTTAATATTTTAACAATTGGAAGTACTATAATTAGTAATACAACTACTAATTTTGATGATTTATTAAATTACTATGAATATATTGATGATATTAATTTAGATAATCTAGAATTATATACATTGCCAACTGATAGACAAGGTGGTTCCGAATATTATTATTACGATAAGGAAGCATCAAAGGAATTATTTGAAAAGATTACACAAGTAAATGATACTAATGATAATGAAGATAATACAAAAGAAGGTAAAGATGCAGAAACTAAGCCAGAAGAACCAAAGATTATAAGTAGTAAAGGATTAAGAATAGAAGTACTTAATAGTTCAAAACTTACCGGTTTAGCTGGTAGAACCAAAGAAAAATTAGTAGGTGATGGTTTCACTATATCCAAGATAGGTAACTACAATACTGAAGTATTACAAAAGACTAAGATCATTATCCCAAATGAGGGTATGGGAGAAGACTTGAGCGAGTACTTCAAGGATGCAGTTATTGAGTTAAATGCAGAAGCTTTATCAGAAGGGGTAGATATTAGAATTATTATTGGTACTAATGATAGAGATGATAATTAGGAATTGATATTGGACATAGAGGAGTAGATATTGACTGATATTAGCATTCCTTACTGACAAGATTAGGGGTTGATATAATGAGAAAAATATTTAAGAAGTTATTTAGTGTTTTAGTTTTAGCAGCAATTATAGTTAACAACAAGATTTCATTTGCAGGTACAACTGATAATATTTTATATCAAAATACCGAAAAAGAAACTATCTCCAGTGGTATTACATATGAAAAAAATACCAGATTAACAGAAGCAGGATGGGTTGATGTACATATTATAGAAGCAGATTTAACTAATCCATTTGTCAAGTTGGATGTAATTAGAAATACAGATGGGTTTGGATTAAAAGATTCTCTTACATCCCTATCAGAAGAAAATAATGTTATAGCTTCTGTCAATGCAGACTTTTTCAATATGAAGAATAATCCTACTGATATTATAGGATTTGAATATGAAAAAGATGGAATCATCATAGGTAAACATAATTTCAATGCAGGTGGTAATTCATATGGTTCATTATTTCTTGATTCAAATAATATGCCTTTCATTGATTTTATGAATATGAGTTTGTTGATTACTAGTGAAGATGGTGAAAAAAAATTATACTTCAGTGGATTCAATCAGATAACTATGTTGCCTGAATCTGTAGTTTATTTTGATAAATACGCAATGAAGGATACAACAGAAATAGATGAAAAAAATCCTGGACTATGCAAGATGGTTATAGAAGATAATGTTGTTACTTACTTGTCTACACCAGGAGAGACTATAACAATGCCTGAAAATGGTTTTGTGATAGTTATGAATGAAGAAACAGCTCTTTATAGTTTCAAAAGTTTTACAGTTGGTACAAAGATAGTCCTTAACAAAAATACCAATATTGATATAGAGTCAATAAATCTGGCAATTAGTGGTGGAGGAAAAGTTGTATCACAAGGTGCAATCAGTAATGAAGGATATGTAGTCGATAGAAAAAGAAGACACCCTCGAACTGCTATAGGTTATAATCAAAGCAAAGATAAATTATACATGGTTGTAGTTGATGGTAGAGGTTCAAGTATTGGAGCTACTCATGATGAATTAGGTAAAATACTTCTTGATAATGGAATATATGATGCTATTCATCTTGACGGTGGTGGTTCAAGTACTTTAGTAGGAAGACATTTAGGGTATTCTAATGTTAATGTATTCAACAGACCATCTGGTGGAGTACAAAGAAGAATTCCTAATGGAATAGGTTTAACTTCTATAGCTCCAGCCAGTGAGTTATACGAATTAAAGATAGTAGCTGATAAAACTAGAACATTCAAAGATATGCCTATTACTTTTAATGTTCTTGGTTATGATAAATACTATAATCCAATAGAAATAAATAGTGACAGCCTAATTTGGGAGACAGTAGGAATCAACGGTAAATGGGAAGATAATAAATTCTATCCTCAAAGTGAAGGTAAAGGAACAGTGAAAGCACATGTGAATGGTATTTCTGCTGAGATTACTGTTCAATCTACCAATGAACCTATTTCCTTGGAAATAAATCATGAATTCAGTTTCTTAGAACCAGGAGAATCAACTAACCTCAAGATATTAGGAATTGATAAAGATGGTTATAGAGGTGAAGTCAACTCTAAAAATGTAACATGGGAAGTGGAGAACAAAAGTATTGGTGAATTCCAAAATGGACAATTTGTTGCAAGTAACAATCTTGGACAAAGCCTAATAAAAGGTACAATAGGTGATACAACTGTCTATGGATATGTTATCGTCAACAAGGAAACAGGACTTATTGATTCATTTGAAAATGATATAAAAATACATACTACAGCTCATCCAGAAACAGTTTCAGCTACGGCAGAAGTTATAAATGAAGCTCATGAAGGTAATAATTCTATTAAATTGAATTATAGTTTTAAAGAGTCAACTAATACTCAAGCAGCTTATTTAGAATTTGATGAACCATACACTTTTGATAAGAAAATTAATAAGGTTGGACTTTGGGTAGAAGGTAATGGTATCAATCACTGGTTGAGAGGAAGAGTTATAGATGCTGATGGAAATCAAAAACTATTGACTTTTTCGTATGCTGTTGATTGGACAGGCTGGAAATATGTAACTGCCGATGTACCACAAGATGTTAAATATCCAATTCAATTAGATAGAATATACGTAGCTAATTTGCATTGTCCACAAGACGACAGCTTCCAAATGAAATTTGATGAATTAACAGCCCACTATGCTTTTGATACATCGAACCTTTCTTTACCTAAAGAGCAGATTTATGATCCATTAGGTAAGAAAACAATTGAGAATCCACAGATGAAGATGTCTATATTTGGAAGTACTGGCTCTAAGAATACACTGTTAGATGGAATAGTACAACGTGAAGTATTAGAAAAAATGGAAGAAGTATCAGATGTAAGCTTATTTGTTGGAAATACTAACATACCAAGTGATGAATTAAAGAATGATATTGTGACTTGGAATAATCAATATAAAGTTACTGACTATGAAAATGTCAGGATTATTAATTTAGCTACATCAAATAATAGTATGAGATTAACAGACCCTAACCAATGGAAGAGATTTGTTAATGATCTTAATAATACTAAACAGAAACATATATTCATTACATTAGATAAGAACCCATTGAAGTTCAGTGATGAAAGAGAAGGGGAGTTATTCTGTGATATACTTAAAAAAGTTAAAGAAGAAAAAGATAAAAATATTTTTGTTATAAATGGTAGTGGCTATGACTTTAATGTAGAGTATGTAGAAGGTATCAGGTATATGGACATTAATGGATTATGGTATAAAGTCTATGGTGATAACAAAGTAGACTTGAATGATAAATTCTATATTATCAATTTCAATATTAATCCTGATGATATATCATACAACGTTACTAATGTTTATCCAAAATAATTAAAGAATAGGTGGTTTTTACATGGGCAAAAAAGGATATCGTATTATAATATGTTGTTTACTGCTTATTGTTACAGGGTTATTATATACATCAACGAAGGCTTCTAGTGTAGATCCAGGAACTATACAGGATCCATTGGTCACTAAGAGTTATGTTGACGAAAAGATAGCAGAAATTAGTAATAATCAAGGGAATTCCTCTGGTAATAATCAAAATACTAATACTGATATTGACTATGCAAAAATTTATTCAGAAGTTAGTAAGTATATTGATGGTAAGCTTGAAGGTGTAGGTAATAATACTGCAACAGCTAAGTTTGAGATTATTGAACTTGATGCAGGACAAAAACTTATTTGTAAGGATAGCTCGGAAGTTATTTTAAGAGCTGGTTCAGCTACTATAATTGGTAATGAAACAGGTGATGGAATTTCGGATATTACCATTGGTATAGATTTGGCTATGGGTGTTGTTGTGCCTAAGAATCATCTACTTATTGTTCCAAGGGATGATGGAAGAGGATTGCAGATTGTGACTAAAGCTTATGTTATGGTTAAGGGTGAGTATAGCGTAGAGGATGAGGTTGCTAGTGAAGAAGGGGTAGAACCAAATAGCGGTGAAAGTTAGAGTTGAATTTAGATAGGTTAACGGAAGTCCCGTGCCTAGGGATAGTAAAGGTGAATGTTTCGCCGGCAAGTTTTACGTCCATGTAAAAATTGCCGGGTTCGCCGTCCATGGCTCACTACTTCACATTCACCTTTACTATCCCTTTTTGGGATGGCTCGTGATATGTATTTCGGAGTTATGAGCTAAGTATGAACTACTAGTAGCTATAGCTTTTTAAGAGACTAGAATAATCAATAGCCAATCGGTTATGTAGCTTAGAAGAAAAAGTGTTTTGTGATTATATTGATGATTATTTCGTGGCAAAATAGTATATGTATATGTGGAGTAGTGAGGCAGGACGCCGAACCCAGCTTTTTGCTCAGGACGAGCAAGTAGCTGGCGTAACATATACATATACTGTTTTGCAAAAACCAAGTCAGAACAAAACATCTTTTCTGACTGACTTAAAATCAAAGCTAATTGGAAACTTAACAAAAAGCACAATAGTTTTTACCACTATTTTATGATATAATTCTATAAAGAAAATACAAGATTATTTATTAGTAAAGTAAAGTGAGGCCCCTATATGAAGGAGAATACATCAAAAAAAGTTATTTCAAAAGATATAATATTTTATCTTCCTGCAAAAATCTTGGAAGGTGTAGTAGGATTTATTACAATTGCAGTTTATGCACGATTATTTACACCAGAAATATATGGGGATTATGGTTTTATAAATCCAACTATTAATGTTATCTTTTTAATTATATTAGGTTGGTTGATGCATTCTTTATATAGATATATTAATGCATACAAAGATGAAAATAATGTAGAAGAGTTATGTTCCACTGCATTTGTCAGTTATATAACACTAGTAGGTATTGTTTTTTTTATATTGCTGGTATTTCAATTAATTGGTAGTGACATTATAGAAACCAAGTTGTTGTTTAGTTCTTTTTTTATGTTTGTGGCATATGGTTTGAATCAAATTTTAATGAATCTTTTGGTTGCAATAAAGAAAATTAAACTGAATTTGGTATTATCCTTATGTGGAGTTGTTTTAAAACTTATACTTACCATTTTATTAGCATTTAATTTCCCAAGGTCTGTAATTATTATATTAATTGCTAATGGAACTGTAGATTTGTTAAAAGCAATAATTGTGTTTATTAAATTAAAAGGATATAGATATATTAATTTAGGTAAAGCATCAAAGGGTACTTTTGATGTAATGATAAAATACGGTTTTCCGTTGATTGGTTTGAGTCTGACTTTGTTTGTGCTAAATATCTCTGATAGATATGTTATAATATATTTCTGTGGAAGGGGTATTTCAGGTATATATACAGCAAATTACTCATTGGCATCAGCAGTTTATACAATGATGATGATGGGAATAATGAGAGCAGTTTACCCTAATTTGTTAGAGGCTTGGGGTAAAAAAGATATGGTTAGGACTAAAGATATATTATCCAGTGGAGTAAGGTATTATCTATTGATATGTATACCGGCTACTGTTGGATTGGTTATGTTATCAAAACCTATCTCTAGGATATGTTTAGCTGGAGAATATCAAGGTGGTTATGCTATTATAGGTTGGGCTTCTGTAGGAATGCTGTTTTTTGGATTATCTGAGTACTGTAATAAGGCATGGGAACTTACTGCTAATACCAAGGTGATATTGATTAATAGTTTGATTAGTGGGTTGATTAATTTAGTGCTTAATATAATATTAGTTCCTGTTTATGGATATAAAGTTGCGGCTATAACTACGATGATATCGTTTGTATTATATTTTATTTTAAGTTTTACTGGAGCAAAAAAAGTATTAATCTGGAAATTAAAACCGATAATATATATACGTATACTAGGTAGTGCATTAGCTTTTGGTGTATTATTGATAATTACGGTGTCTTTCTTGGAATTTAGTGTGCCAACATTACTTTTATCAATAGTAGTATCTATAATTATATATGGTGTTCTATTATTAGTTACTGGAGAGTTGACAGAAGAATTAAAGATGATACGTAGATTATTTAGAAGATAAAAAAATGTATAGGATGTTATGATTATGGGAGTAAAGAAAAAGATTTGTTTAGGGTTTTACTACTTAATTGGGAAAAAAATGCCTGAATCTGATAGCTTGATAAGTTTTGGAGCAAAAAGATTTAGGAGATTTTTATGTAAAAATATATTTGAATATGCGTCAAAATCATGTAATATAGAAAAAGGAGTTTTCTTTGGCAATGGACAAGATATATCTATTGGTGATAACTCGGGAATAGGTTTATATGCTAGAATTCAGGGGCCCCTTAGTATTGGTGATAATGTTATGATGGGACCAGATGTCATTATATATACTAAAAATCATGAAACCAAAAGAACTGATATACCAATGATTGAACAAGGTGTAACTGCACCTGAGAAAGTAGTTATTAGTGATGATGTTTGGATTGGAGCTAGAGTGATAATACTTCCAGGGGTAACAATTGGTGAAGGAAGTGTTGTAGGAGCTGGTTCAGTGGTGACAAAAGATGTTGAACCATATTCCGTTGTGGGTGGAGTTCCAGCTAAGAGAATTAAGTCAAGAAAAAACCTGATTAATTGAGGATATGATATAAAGTGAAAGCGTTAAAAATAATCATTTTGATTACAATAGCTATAAGTCTATTATCTGCATGCAGTAGCAGAGATACTGATGAAGATGACATTAATAAAGATATATGGGTTATACAAGATAAGGATAAGATCAGTATTGGTTATAGATATAATGAGAAAGAGGATATATGGATTCAATTTGCTAAAAGAGGTATTAATGAGTTGATGCAGATTTCTAATATATCTACATCACCTATACAAGAGAATATGACAATTGATACTTTTAATAAGCTAGTCAAAGAAGAGTTAATTGATAGCTGTACTGACTGGGTAGGTCCATATATGGTTAGAAAAGGTCAGGAGAAATCAACCTATAAGCCTCAGTTTACAGGAGGATGGCATGGAGTTGATGATAAAGACGAAACTGCTAAGATGATTGACTATAGTGTTAAAATAGATGGTGATGTTAATAATAATAATGTCCAAAAGGCTTCGAATGTTACAATAACAGTTAAAAATAATATTCAAGGATATAATACTCTTGAAAGTAAAGAAGAGATTTTACAAGAAACTGTTATTTATAATATTAATAGTAAAGATATACAGGTTGAAGTTAGTATCAAAGCGTTAGATGATATCGTTATTGAGAGGTATTATGGTTTACAGACACAGAATTCTCTATATAAAGGTATTAGATATGAGGGTTTTGATGATACTAAATTTGATTCCTATGAAACCAGTGACTCTCCACCTAAGAATGTTGATTGTATTAATAAGTTTACTCTGGACTCAGAAGATGGGATGCATATTCTTGTAGCTTACCTAAATGATGAATATGGTTTAGGGAATGGTGAATATGTAGATGAATCTTCGCCATATGCTTTTACATTGAGTTATGGAAAAAGTTATTTTAATATAGTAAACGGTAAAGAGTTAGTTATAAAAAAGGGAGAGACAGCTGGCTGGAAAGGTAGATATATTTTTAGATATAATAATGATATCAATTAGAAAAGTTTTTAATACGCATATAGAAAGGATTGAACAGAGTGAAAGAAAAGATTTGTGTACTAGGTCTTGGTTATATTGGACTACCAACTGCTGCTATGTTTGCTAGCAATGGATTTGATATAATCGGTGTGGATGTTAATGAAAAAGTTGTTAATGCTTTAAATAAAGGCGAAATAATAATAGAAGAACCATATTTGGATGTAATGGTAAGAGATGTTGTTGTTTCAGGCAAATTGAAGGCTTCAGTTAAGCCAGAGGTTTCAGATGTTTATATTATCGCAGTACCAACTCCTATTAATGAAGATAAGACTGCTGATATGTCTTATGTAATCAGTGCAACAAGATCAATTGTTCCATTGGTTAAAAAAGGCGATATAATAATTCTTGAATCTACTTCACCACCAAAAACAGTAGAAGATATTATCGTTCCAATATTAAAAGAATCTTCACTTGATGTAGAAGAAGATTTATATATTGCACATTCACCTGAACGTGTTATACCTGGTAAGATTCTTTTTGAACTTGTGGAGAATAACAGAATCGTTGGTGGAATAGATGAAGAATCAGCATTAAAGGTTAAGAAATTATATCAATCCTTTGTAAAAGGAGAAATATATACAACTAACGCTACTACTGCAGAGATGTGTAAATTGACTGAAAATACTTTTAGAGATGTTAACATAGCACTTGCCAATGAGTTAGCCATGATCTGTGAGCAGATGAATATTAATGTATGGGATGTAATAAAATTCTCCAATAAACATCCTAGAGTTAATCTGCATCAACCTGGGCCAGGAGTTGGAGGGCATTGTATAGCAGTTGACCCTTGGTTTATTGTGGAAAAATTCCCAGAGACAGCTAAAATGATAACATTAAGCAGGAATATCAATGACAGTATGCCAGAATATGTATTCAATAAAAGCAGAAAGATTCTTGGTACTCTAAAAGACAAGAAGGTCACAATACTTGGTATAACATATAAACCAGATGTTGATGATATGAGAGAGAGCCCTATAATTGAACTCATCGAACTTTTAGAAGAAGTAAGTGGTATTGCTATTTCTATACATGATCCTTATGTACAGGATTTCAAATACCTTGAAAAAGACATCTATACTGCATGTAAAGATAGTGACCTAGTTATACTTGGAGTAAATCACAAATTATTTAGTGATGCTAATATGGACAGAATATATAAAGACATGAAACAAGCTAATATATTGGATACAAGAAATTTCTTTGATGAAAAAATACTAGAGGAAATAGGATTTAATTATAATTTATTAGGAAAAGGTAAGTAAAATGAAAAGAAAAGTTTTAATGGTAGCTAATCAATTTCCACCAATGGGTGGCTCAGGAGTTCAAAGAAGCGTAAAATTTGCTAAATATTTACCAGAATTTGAATGGGAACCCATTGTATTTACAAGAGAAAGTAATAAAGGCTTAATTGATGAATCATTACTTCAGGATATACCTAAAAATTTGAAAGTGATAAGAACTAAATCTTATGACTTAAATGAACTAGGGAAACCTTTTAATTTAGTTGGGAAATTTATATCTAGGAAGATATTGATACCTGATGGTGATAAAATATGGTACGAAAAGAATAAAGACATCCTCCTAGAATATATAAAGGGAAATGATATTGATGTTCTTTATACCACATCTTATCCATATAGTGACCATTTGTTAGGCTTATATGTGAAAAAACATATACCTGATCTAAAATGGGTAGTAGATTTTAGGGATGAGTGGTGTAATAATCCATATATTCTTGATATGGGATATTCCAAAAGCCGTATGGATAAGGAACGTAGAATGGAAAGGGAAGTAGTTGGTAATTGCGATTATTTTATTACTAATACGCCTCTTATGCTGAAGAATTTTTTGAAAGACTATAATATTGAAGATAAATCTTATGTAATACCTAATGGTTATGATGAAGAGGATTTCTGTAATTTCAGTAAGGAGTATATAAAAAGAGATAAACTAATCATAACTTACTCAGGTTCAATGTATGGAAGAAGAAAGCCAGATTATTTCTTACAAGCAGTGAATGAATTGATAAATGAGCAAAAAATTGAAAAAGATGATATATTAATAAGATTTATAGGCAATATTCCTAATAAGAAAATAAATGAGATAAATGATACTTATTCCTTAGATGGGGTAGTTAAATATTTACCTTACATGGAACATAAGAAGAGTATTGAAAAGCTTATAGAGTCTGATATTCTATTATTTATTATTGGTGAAGGTAAAGGTGCAGAGAATTTCTATTCAGGCAAAGTGTTCGAATATATGAATACCAATAGACCTATATTAGCATTGGTACCACCAAAAGGTGTTGCTGCTGATGTAATTAGAGAAACCAATACAGGATATATATCAGAGACAACTAATGTAAGTAATATAAAAGACTTGATGTTTAAGTTATATACAGATTGGAAGAACAATACTATCCAGATACAACCCAATTGGGACAGAATCAAAACTTTTGAGAGAAAAGAATTGACTAAACAACTTGTTACAATATTTAATAAGGCTTATGATAACAGGTAGAATAATAGCTGTGGAAGTTATGAGATATAACAGTAGGAAGGTTGAATGTTATGAAAATATTACATCTTATTAGTGGAGGAGATAATGGAGGGGCAAAGACTCATGTCATTACTCTATTAAAAGAATTAAGTAAGCATGCTGATATAACACTTGTATGCCTTTTAGAAGAAAATTTTGCAAAAGAAGCAAGAGAGCAAGGTATTAACGTTGTTGTTCTAAAACAAAGTAAAAGATATAAGTTAGACATTGTTAATCGTCTGGTTGAAATGCTGAAAAAAGATAAATATGATATACTCCATTGCCATGGAGCAAGAGCTAATTTTTTAGCCATGTTTATCAAAAAGAAATATTCTATACCTACTGTATCTACTATACATAGCGATTATAAATCAGATTTTGATAACAACTTATATAAAAAGATAGTATATACAACTTTAAATTATTTCAGTTTAAAGAGAATGGATTATTTTATAGCTATAACTAACCAGTTTAAACAAATGTTAGTAGATAGAGGATTCAAGGATAATAAGATTTTTGTAGCCTATAATGGTACTAGGATAATTGAAAAATGTTATTCTCTATCTAAACAAGAATTTTTGGATAGATATAATATTGAATATGATGAAAATAAAGTTTATGTAGGTATTGTCACAAGACTCCATCCAGTAAAGGGAATACCTGTATTTCTGAAAGCTGCTGCAAAAGTGTTGAAAACATCTAGTAACATCCTGTTTTTGATTGCTGGTAACGGTGATGAAAAGCATACTGAGAAATATAAGGAATTTGTTATCAATAATGATCTAGGAGATAAAATTAGATTTCTTGGCTTTGTTAAAGATATTGATAATTTTTATAATGCTATAGACATTAATACATTAACTTCTCATAGTGAGAGTTTTCCCTATGCATTATTGGAAGGTTCCCTTAACAAGAAAGCTACTATTAGTTCTGCAGTAGGTGGAATTCCAGAGATGATAATACATGGAGAATCAGGATTATTATTTGAAGATAATAATTATGAACAACTTGCAGAGTATATTATAAAGCTTGCTGGAGATAAGGAATTAAGGAACAGATATAGTGAAAATCTGCATAACAGGATAAAAAATAATTTTTCTGATGTAGATATGGCACAGTCACATATTGAAATATATAATAAAATACTAAAAAATTAAATTCACATATACAGAAAGGAAGGGTAAATATGAAAATAATTGATAAGAATGGTAAATTATTTGGTAAGATTAACATTATGGATATAATTATTATTCTTTTAGTAATAGCGATAGGTTTTGCTTTTTATAGTAAATTCATTAAAAAAGATAGTGGGACTGCAGTTTTATCCACTAAACAAGATATATATATTGTTGCAGAAGCTTATTCTCAAGCACCAGAAATAGCAGAGTCTATTGTAGAAGGAGAAACTCTGGTTGCTCAAAATAAATATCAGCCTGGAAATATTGATTATGTGGAGATAACAGATGATGATTATGTTGCAACAACAAAGGATGGAAAGTTTGTGGCAGCAAAAGATACAAGCAGAAAAACAATTGAAGTTGGAATTAAATGTAAAGCTAATATAAATGGACCATACATTGATAGTGCCGGACAAGAGATAAAGGTTGGACTGACATATTGGATTAAAACTAGTAGTGGTCAAATAAAAGGCGTTGTTAAAGAAATTAGATTAGAGCAATAATTCAACTTTCCCACTACAAAAATCCATGCAGGCATGCTAAATTAAAGGATTTGTAGAATAAAAATATAGGTGGTTTTTCTATCTTTTTATTATACAAAACTCTCCAATGACTTTAAAATGACTGCATTAAATTAAAGGTGGTAAAGTTAGGAGAACAATAATATAAGGGAGAGAAATAGATGAAGATTATAAATGAAAAAGGGAAACTATTTGGATTAATTAATATTATTGACTTGATAACCATTTTTCTTATTATTGCATTAGTTCTAGGAGCATTTTACAAATTCAAGGGCAATGATATTAGTGTGCTAGGTTCCAATAAAACAAAAGAGATGGAATATGTTGTTAGATTAATACCTAACTATGAATATTTCTTTGGACAATATAATATTGGAGATAAATTAGTTCAAGATAAAAGAGTTCTGGATGCAACTATAACTGATATAAAAATTGAAGATTATTATAAAGCTGTAGAAGATGAAAATGGTGTAGTATCCATTCAGAAACATCCATTATATAAGCAGGCATTCATAACTATAAAAGCAACTGTATCTGATAAAGACCCTATTTTAAAATTGGGTGAACAAGAAATCAGGGTTGGATGTAGTAATTTTGTAAGAACTAAATTATGTGAGATGCCAGGATTTATCTATGAAGTTAAAAAATAATAACTTGACTTAGGGATATATAAGAGAGGAAAGAAAGCTATGGATGTAATTAGAACTAGTTTATTTTATAGAATTATTAAGTATGTTGATAGAATACATGAGTATAGTTTTTTCTATAAAACAAGGAAAAAGAAAAAAATTCATAGATCTACTAAATTTGAACATTCAATCTATCATTATTCATTAGTATATAAACTATTGTGTGCTATAGGTAAACCTTTCAGTGCATTGTTTGGTTGTATCAATAAAGGTTGTAGAACCAGCTTTATAATAAATGCGATAGGTAAGTTGACTTATGATATGAAGAATAAAAAAATAAGAGTATTTAATCAATTCATGATAAGTTTTATTATTGGATATATAATAACTAATATTGCTTTTAATATGTTTGCTGGCTATAAGCTAAAATACGTACTAGTATTTGCTGTATTAACAATAGCTGTTAATTTTATGGCTTATTTGATATGTAAATATAAAGAAAATAGTTTGTTTATTTGTTTGTTTAACAAGATTATAGATTAAGATTAATATGAAAATAAAAACAAGTTAGTTGGTGAACAATGTGAAAAATAAAATAAATATATTGATTATAATAATTGGTTTAGCTATTGGTATGATAGGTGCAAAATTAGGCATTAGTATTGCTCTTGGTGCTACCATGATTGTAATATTAGCAGCTGCTATCATTCTAGATTATCAAAAAACGGTTATACTACTTGGAATATATGTTTTTATTGATTTTGCAGTAAGAAACGTAGCAGGTCTGGCTGTTTTTTCAAGTATATGGGATGAACTGATGTTTCTAGGTTTTATATGTATTTTTATCTATAAATTGATTCGTTATAGAAATAAAAGTGTTTATAAATCAACCCCTTTAGATTTTCCCATTGTTTTTTTTGTTTTAATTAGTATTCTCTTAGTATTTATCAACTCCCCTAATCTGGGAATTGCAATTGATGGATTAAGAGCGGTTGTACAGTATATGCTATGGTATTTCTTAGCTGTTCAATTACTTGATTCTACAAAAAGTATACTAAAAGTATATTGGGTATTAACTTCAGTAGGTACACTACTAGGGTTACATGGTATATATCAATACCTAACAGGTGCTGAAATGTTGGGTAACTGGGTAGATAGTGCAGAAAACATAACTACTAGAGCTTATTCTATTATAGGAAGTCCTAACATATTAGGTGCAGTATTTGTGCTATTTATTCCTATGAGTATAGCACTTTTAACTTCTGACTATAATAGATGGAGAAAATTTATTGCATTTTGTATGGCAGTAGTTATGGCTGGAGGATTATTTGCAACTATATCAAGAGGAGCATGGATATCTGCTGCTTTCGGTATTGGTATATTTATACTATATAAAAATAAAAAATTGATATTGCCATTTATATTATGTGGATGCATAGCTGTACTTATGATTCCTTCTGTGTCCAATAGATTAAGTTATATGTTTACAGATGAATATAGAGCGAAAGCAGCCAAAGGTGGTAGAATATATAGATGGGAAGAAGGAATTGAAGCTTGGAGTGAAGGTAATAAAGTTATTGGTTTAGGCTTAGGAAGATATGGAGGAGCTGTTGCAACTAATAATGATTTATCTCCGTTCTATATGGATAATTACTATCTTAAGACTTTAGCTGAGATGGGTATATTAGGTCTAGTATCATTTATTTTGCTCCTAATATGTGTGGTTAAATGGTGTACCACAGCAGTCATAGAAGAACCTAATAGAAGGAAAAAAGACCTGATGATGGGATTATTTGCAGGAGCGCTGGGTATATTAGCGCAGAATGCAGTAGAAAATATATTTGAAGTTCCTATGATGGTTACCTATTTTTGGCTTTGTATAGGAATGATAATGGCACTTAAGATGGATAAAAATGTATATAGCATAAGAGATAATTAATGAAATAAAAAGTTTCTAGCGTTTATTTCAAAGGAATGGGTGTTTACATGATTAATATTGTAATCTCTGGATATATTGGTTATAGTAATTGTGGTGATGATGCAATACTATCAGCTATATGTGAAGGAATTAGAGAATTAAATATTGAGGCTAACATTACAGCTTTGTCTAAGAATCCTGTAATTACTATGAAAGATAATAATATAAAATCAATATATAGGTTTGATTGGAAAGAAGTTAATAGAACTATAAAGAGTGCAGATATTATAATAAGTGGCGGGGGCAGCCTGCTGCAAGATACAACAAGTACAAGATCACTGCTGTATTATCTAGGAATAATAAAATTAGCTAAAATATATAACAAAAAAGTTATGCTTTATGCTAATGGAATTGGACCCATTTATAAAAAAATGAATAGAATGATGACAAAATACATAGTTAATAAGGTGGATATAATAACTCTTAGAGACGAATTGTCAAAGAAAGATCTAGAGAGTATGAAAGTAACAAAGCCTAGAATACATGTTACGGCAGATCCAGTATTTTCTATGAATGTAAAGAAAAATGGCTACAGGGAGCTTTTAGCAGATAATGGGATTCCACTTGATAAACCACTTGTTGGTATTTTGTTTCGAGAATGGAAGAATATTAGATATGAAAAGATAATTGCAGAAGTATGTGATAAACTTGTAGAAGAAAAAGACGTAAATATAGTTTTTGTTCCAATGGAATACAAAGAAGATATAGGTGTCAGTAAACACATTTCTAATAATATGAAGAACAAATCTTATGTACTTGATAAAGACTTGGACTCATCATCTATCATAGGAGTTATAGGTGAAATGCATATGATATTAAGTATGAGACTTCATGCTTTATTATTTGCTGCATTAAGCAGTATACCTATGGTTGGATTTGTATATGACCCAAAAGTAAGTTGTTATCTAGAACTAATGGATATGCCTTCAGCAGGTGATGTTAAGGAACTAGATATAACATCAATTAATAATATTGTTAATGATGTTTATAATAATTATGACAAGTATGTTGAAAAGCTAAATGAAATAAAGGTTGAGATGAAAAAGAAATCAGAGCTCAACAATAAATATCTTTTGGATTTGATAAATGAATAAAATAAAAAATGAAAGGATTAATATTAATAGATGAAAGTTGATATTTTAGGAGTTAAAATAGATGATTTAACTATGAACAAAGCCGTTAAAAAGGTTACCCAATATACCATGAGCGAGAAAAAATATAAAATCTATACTCCTAATCCTGAATTTGTTATGACAGCAAATGAAGATGAAGAGTTTAGAAGTATTCTTAATGAAGGTGATCTGGTGATTCCTGATGGAATAGGTATTGTTATTGCTTCTAAAATAATGAAAAAGAGTATAACAGAACGTGTTGCGGGATATGACCTTCTTCAAAACGTTTTTAATGAGATTAAAGGTACTGATAAAACTGTATATTTTTTTGGAGCAGCAAAAGGTGTAGCATTACAGGCTGCGGAGAAAATGAAAGAAGTACATGAAGGTTTGAATATCATAGGTATCCATGATGGATATTTTGATGAAGAAGAAGAGAAAAGAATCATAGAAGAAATTAATTCTCTCAAACCAGATATATTATTAGTAGGTCTAGGTGCTCCAAAACAAGAAAAATGGATAAACCAAAACATTGATAACTTAAATGTAAAAGTTGCCATAGGTGTTGGTGGTAGTTTTGATGGTATGGCAGGAATAGTAAAAAGAGCTCCTAAAATATATCAAAAATTAGGTATAGAATGGTTTTATAGACTTATAAAACAACCAACCAGAATTAAAAGGATGATAAAATTACCTATGTTTTTAATAAAAGTTATTATATACAGGAAACATCCATAAATACATACACAAGATATGATGATAATTATATTTGATGTTCATCATATCTGAAATTTATGTAACAAAAGGAGAAAAATTATGGAATTCACAAGTAAGCGAAAACCTATTATAGATTATTTTATAATAATTGTAGGAGTAACATTATTAGCAGCGGGATTAAATATGTTTTTTATCCCTTTGGATCTTGTAACAGGTGGAGTTACTGGTTTGGCTATAATTATTAAAAAGTTAACTGAGAATATAGTTCCAGGTGGGGTTGAACCTTGGATTACTAATATTGTCATAAATATTCCTTTATTTTTAACAGCGGTACTTATTAAAGGTAAAAATTTTGGTGGTAGAAGTTTGTTTTCTACTATGTTTTTATCATTAGCTTTAATCTATACATCTTACTTACCTCCAGCTACTAATGATATGCTGCTTGGAAGTGTGTTTGGGGGAGTTATTTCTGGAGCTGGTCTGGGATTGGTTTTTTCAGCTTATTCAACTACAGGCGGAACAGATTTGGCTGCTAGTATAATACAACACTATATAAAACATATATCAGTAGCTCAATTAATGCTTATGTTAGATGCAATCATTATTATATCAGGATATTTTATCTTTGGAATTGAAAAAGCTATGTACGCTTTAGTAGCAGTATTTATTTCTGCTAAGATTATTGATGCAATTTTGGAAGGTATTCATTTTTCAAAAGCGGCATTTATCATATCTGACCATAACGATGAGATATCAAAAGAAATAATGCAGAGACTAGATAGAGGGGCAACAGGTTTACAAGGGAGTGGTAAATTTTCTAAGAAGAGCAAAGAAGTACTTCTTTGCGTTGTTTCAAAAAAGGAAATTGTCAAATTAAAAGAGATTGTAAGAGAGTATGATAAATTTGCATTCGTTATTGTAACAGATGTAAAAGAAGTTGTAGGTGAAGGCTTCATAGAGTACAAGTAATTTAGTTTGCACCCTAGAGAATTACCGTGTTTCATGACTTTTATTATTAAAATTTTTAACTAAAAAAATATATAAAAAAAAGAAATAGTTTTATCTATATTTACTTATCACAATATCTGTATAGATAAGTTTACTAATAAATAAATTATATATAATGCAAAATTATTAAATCGGAACTAATAGGTTACAATAATTGTTAAGCTTATTTTTGCAAGTGTGACATAATTTATTCTTTTTTTTAGGTAAAACATACTAGAAACTGAGTAGTCTATCATTATTAGGTATTAAGAAATTAGTCATTATATATAGATTAATAACTTATAAAATAGATATTATAGATATAAGTATTAATTAGAATCAGCAATATACAAATTAAACAAAATGAAAACGGCTAATTTGTTTAATTAACCTATGGTATTAGCCCGTGAAATATAGTATATTATCATACGTAGATACATACAGAGCCGGAAAATTACAAAAATATCCTAAGGGGGCTAATTTATTATGGCAAGCTTATCATTAAAAAATATTAAAAAAGTATATGCTCAAGGAGTTACAGCTGTACAAGATTTTAATCTTGAAATCGCTGATAAAGAATTTATTATCTTTGTAGGACCATCAGGTTGTGGTAAATCAACTACACTTCGTATGATTGCTGGACTTGAAGAAATCACAGAAGGTGAATTATACATTGGTGATAAATTAGTAAATGATGTTGAACCAAAAGACAGAGATATCGCAATGGTATTCCAAAACTATGCGTTATATCCTCATATGACTGTTTATGATAACATGGCATTTGGTCTTAAGCTTAGAAAAACTCCTAAGGCAGAAATCCAAAAAAGAGTTACAGAAGCTGCTAGAATATTAGATATAGAGCATTTATTAGATCGTAAACCAAAAGCATTATCAGGTGGACAAAGACAACGTGTTGCTATGGGTCGTGCTATTGTTCGTGAGCCAAAAGTATTCTTAATGGACGAACCTCTTTCAAACTTAGATGCTAAACTTAGAGTTCAAATGAGACTTGAAATTTCTAAATTACATCAAAGATTACAAACAACAATTATCTATGTTACTCATGACCAGGTTGAGGCGATGACATTAGGTACTCGTATCGTTGTTATGAAAGATGGTATTGTACAACAAGTTGATACACCAACTAACTTATATGAAAGACCACAAAACTTATTCGTAGCTGGATTCATCGGTTCACCACAAATGAACTTTGTTGATTGTAAAGTAGCTAAGAATGGTAATGGTGTAGATTTAATTTTTGAATCAAATAAAATTACTTTACCAGAAGGTAAAGCTAAAATATTAGTTGATGGTGGATACATTGGAAAAGAAGTTGTTATGGGTATTCGTCCACAAGATATTCATGATAGCCAAATCTTCATTGAGTCATCACCTAAGAGCATAGTTATGGCTAATGTAAACGTAACAGAGATGTTAGGTTCTGAAACATTCTTATATGTTGTTGTTGATGGTTATGATATGACAGCACGTGTAGATCCAAGATCAAAAGCTAAACCAGGCGATAAAGTTGAATTAGCTATTGACCTAAATAGAATTCATGTTTTCGATAAAGAAACAGAAAAAACTATTACTAACTAAGAGTAGTAATTGATGATAAGATTATTAACATGAGTATATGTTAAATATATTAAAGGGAATGTAAAATGTTACATTCCCTTTTAATTAGCTTTTTAGAAGAAGATACCAGTTATTTTGGTTATAATTGTTACAAGGTTATTTAGTAATTGTTACTTATCGTTACCACAATATAACTAATAACATATCGTTAAAAATGAAAAAAATATAAAAAATTGTATATTCGTTATTAAAAATTAATAAGATTTATGAACTTTTTGTAAATGATTAAGAGGAAATACACAAAATTACGTATTCCCTCTTTTATTTTTGTAGATTTTGCTATAAAATATATAATAAGGGAAATAGTAAAGCCTAAAATTGGAAATAATTCTAATAACAAATATTTTATTCACTTATATAATATGCTTTTCAATACTAAATAATAAGGGAGAGAAATAAATGATATCAAACCAAATTATTCAAAACACCATTGAAGGACTTAAAACAATAACACGTATTGATATAAGTGTTATAGATCCAGATGGGAAGATACTAGCGACAACTGAAGAAGGTAGATTAGAAGAATACAATTTTGCAGTTCCAGATTTCGTAAGGTCACAAGCAGAAAGTCAATTAGTTCTAGGGTATCACTTTTTTAAAGTATATGACGATCATAATGTAGAATATGTAGTTTCTGCAAAAGGTGAAACTGATGATGTCTATAAAATAGGTAAGATAGCATCTTTCCAAATACAGAATCTATTAGTAGCTTATAAAGAAAGATTTGACAAAGATAATTTTATCAAGAACTTACTACTTGATAACCTATTACTTGTTGATATATATAATAGGGCTAAGAAACTTCATATTGAGACAGATGTCAGAAGAGTGACTTTTTTAGTAGAGACTAAATCTGAAAAAGATAGTAATGCACTTGAAATAGTAAGAAGTATATTCCCATTAAAAACTAAAGATTTTATTACTGCTGTTGATGAAAAAAATATTATTATTGTAAAAGAATTAGATGAAAACGATACTAATGAAGATATCAATAAAATTGCAAAAATGATTGTGGATACTCTTAATACAGAAGCTATGAGTAGTGTTTATGTAGCTATGGGTACAGTAGTAAATGACATTAAAGATGTTTCGCGTTCTTATAAAGAAGCTAAAATGGCTTTAGAAGTGGGTAAAATATTCTATGTGGACAAGTATATCATAGGCTACAATAATTTAGGGATCGGAAGAATCATATATCAATTACCATTACCTCTTTGCCAAATGTTCATAAAAGAAATATTCCATGGAAAATCACCTGATGATTTTGATAAGGAAACTATTACTACAATAAATAAATTCTTCGAAAATAGTTTGAATGTATCAGAAACATCAAGACAGTTATATATCCATAGGAATACTCTTGTGTATAGATTAGATAAACTACAAAAGAATACAGGTCTTGACTTACGTATTTTTGAAGATGCCATTACGTTCAAAATAGCATTGATGGTTGTTAAGTATATGAAATTTATAAGTGAATCTGAATATTAAACATAAATGTATACGTGTAAAAGATGATAAAGCAATTGTAGTTATCTACAATTGCCTAAGTTTTTTATCCTGTAGTAAAGTTTATTTACATATGAGTCGTAGTAAAATAATAATTTGTTTTTGTAGTTAGGAGGATAATAGTTGATACGTCTTGAAAACATTACAAAGATATATTCCAATGGAGTATGTGCTTTGAATAATGTATCATTGGGAATAGAAAAAGGAGAATTCGTTTTTATAGTAGGTAATAGTGGTTCTGGAAAAACTACATTAATAAAATTATTAATGAAGGAACTAGATTCTACTGAAGGCAAAATATTTGTTGATGACAAGGATATAACAAGATTAAAAAGACGTTATGTTTCAACATTAAGAAGAAATATTGGAGTTGTATTCCAAGATTTTAGATTACTTGATAAGATGACTGTATATGATAATGTTGCTTTTGCACTTAAGGTAACAGAGGCATCAAATAAAAAAATAAGAAGAAGTGTGCCTATGGTATTATCAATGGTGGGGCTTTCCAAGAAGGCAAAAATGTACCCAACAGAGATTTCAGGTGGGGAAAAACAAAGAACAGCGTTAGCTAGAGCAATTGTTAATAATCCCCCGATTCTAGTAGCAGATGAACCTACAGGAAATCTTGACCCAAATAATTCATGGGAAATAATGAAATTACTAACAGAAATTAATATGAGGGGTACCACAGTAGTTGTTGTAACTCACGATAAAGAGATGGTTAATGCAATGAAAAAACGAGTTGTTACCCTTAATAATGGCTGTATTGTAAGAGATGTGCAAAGGGGAGACTACGGGGATGAAGCTTAGAACAGTTGATTATTGTTTTAAACAAGGGGTAATTAATCTATTCAAAAATAGATTAATGTCCATTGCTTCTATTGGTACAATAGCGGCTTGTTTGTTCATTGTAGGCATTTTTTATATAACTGCTGCCAATATTGAATATACATTAAAAGAAGCGGAAAGTAACTTAGGAATAGCAGTTTTTCTAAAAGAAAATATAACAGAAGCAGATATAAAAGCTATTGAAACAATGATAAGCCAAAGAGAAGAAGTAAAATCAGTTGAATACATATCACCAGAACAAGCATGGGAAGACTTTAAAAAGACAATGTACGAAAATAATGAAGACTTGCTGATTGGATTTGATGGAGAAAATAATCCATTAAAGAACTCTGATAACTTTCAGGTATTGATAAAAGATATCAATAAGCAAGAATCATTAGTTAAGTATATTCAAACTTTGAGTGGAGTTAGAGAAATAAGACAGGAAAAGAATATCACTGAAATAATAAAAGGATTCAATAATTTCATTAACTATATGAGTATAGTACTTATTGTTATACTGATTTTTATATCTGTTTTCCTGATTTCTAATACAGTTAGAATTGCAATATCAGTTAGAAAAAATGAAATTAACATTATGAAATATCTGGGAGCCAAAGACTTTTTTATAAAATTTCCATTTATCATAGAAGGTATGCTTATAGGGGCAATAGGTGCAATAGTACCATTAGCAGTAATATACTTTGCATATGACTATGTAATAAATATAATTAATGAAAAATTTGTTGTGATTAATCAATTTTTATCGTTTATGAACGTAGGTCAGATATATAGTATTCTGATACCATTATCATTGATTATTGGAATAGGTATAGGTATCGTAGGAAGTAGAATTACTATAAGAAAACACTTAAGAGTATAATATTTAAAAATATATTATGTAAACAATAAGGAGGCTATATGAAAAGAGTAATTAAAAATTGTTTGGTTATATTACTTTTGTTCATGATTCCAACTACAATATTTGCTTCTTCCTATAAGCAGCAGTTAGATGATTTGGAGCAACAACAAAAAAATAGCCAAAGTTCAATCAAGGAAAATGAACAAATAATCAAAGAATTAGATGCTGATATTCAAGAGTTGGTAGGACGAATTGTACAGTTAGATAAGCAGATTGACGAATTTGATATTAAAATTAAAGATTTAGAGCAACAATTGAGTGATAAAGAAAAAGAGATTGAAGTTACTAAACAAGACTTAGCAAAAGCTAAGGAAAAAGAAGAAAAATATTTTAAACAAACTAGTGAACGTATGAAAGTAATGTATGAACAAGGAGATTCTGCTTATTTAGAGGTAGTATTAGAATCAAAAAACTTAAGTGATCTACTTAATAGAGTAGAGTACATAAATGCATTATTAAAATATGATACAAACATGATAAAAGAATTAGAAGATATAAGAGATGACATAGCTGCAACAGAAACTAAACTAGAAGAGGATAAGGAAAAAATTGTAGAATTAAAAGCAGAATGTGATCTTCAAAAATCAGCATTAGAAGACGTTCAAGCTACTAAAGAAAAAGAAATGGCTGTTTTGGAAAAGGATAAAAAAATTAATCAAGCAGAAATAGATGCTAAGAAAAAAGAAATGGAAGAGATAGCAAAAGCTATTGATAATATTAAGAGTAAGTTAGTTTATGCAGGTGGTAAGATGTCTTGGCCAACAAAATCACGTCGTATAACATGTCCTTTTGGTACGAGAAAGCATCCTATTACGCATGTTATTAAAAATCACACAGGAATTGATATTGGTATACCATCTGGAACATCTGTGAAAGCAGCTAGTAATGGAACTGTAGCATTTGCTGGTTATAGTAGCATATGGGGTAATTATATTTTGGTAGATCATGGAAGTGGATACGTTACTATCTATGCACATAACTCTAAATTACTAGTTAAAAAAGGACAAAAAGTAAAAATTGGACAAACTATTGCAAAATCCGGTAACACAGGATGGTCAACAGGTCCTCACTTACATTTTGGTATTAGAAAAAATGGTGAATGGATTAATCCAATTAACATGCTTAATTGATATAAATTTTTAATTGCAAAAAACTGCTAATGCAGTTTTTTTGCTATAATGGAATAATACTAACTCAAATACAATACAATATTATTAGTATAGTAAGGAGAATGTTAAATGGCTGAAAGAAAAAAATTTATTTATGGATTAGTTGTTGGTATGGCTATTATTCTTATAATAAATGTAATATATTTAGGAACATCTAGTTTGATGCATGAAGTGGAAGATAATAAAGGTGTTCAAGTTGTAAAAGAAGGATATAATACTCCAGAAGATAAAATGAAGGATATACTTAAGCTTGTAGAAGACAGATACTATCTAGAGAATTATAAAGAAGAAGAGCTATATGATAGCGCTTATGATGGATTATATAGTGGATTGCTGGATGGTTTGGATGATCCATATACTGTATATTATACAAAAAAAGAATATGAATCATTCATGGAAAGTACATCTGGGAGTTATGAAGGTATTGGTGCTGTTGTTACCTATAATGAGGAGACAAAAGAATTAATGATAGTATCACCATTCATAGGTTCACCTGCTGAAAAAGCTGGATTGCTTCCTGGAGATATAGTAAGAAAAGTTGATGACAAAAATATAAAAGGTCTTACTATGGAAGATGTAGTTGCCAACATGATTAGAGGTAAAAAAGGTACTAAGGTAACTCTAAGTATTTATAGAGAATCTGATAACTCAAATATGGATTTAGAAATAAAAAGAGATATAATCACAATGCCTACTGTATCTCATGAGATGTTAGATGACAAAATAGGGTATATTCGTATTACTGGATTTGAAGAAGTAACTTATGATCAATTTAAAGAGGCACTTTATGACCTAGAATCACAAGAACAAAAAGGGTTGATTATTGATGTTAGAAATAATCCTGGAGGACTTTTGAATATTGTTATTGATATGGCTGACGAACTATTGCCAAAAGGATTGATTGTTTATACAGAAGATAAAAATGGTTATAGAGAACAAGCATCTTCTGATGAAGAACATAAATTCACCAAACCTTTAGTTGTATTGGCTAATGAAAATAGTGCTAGTGCATCTGAAATTTTGACAGGTGCCATAAAAGATAGTGGTATTGGTACAGTTGTAGGAACAACCACTTTTGGTAAAGGATTGGTTCAAAGAATATTCCCATTAGAAGATGGTTCAGCAGTAAAAGTTACTATTTCAAAATATTATACTCCTAGTGGCAATTATATACATGGAAAAGGAATTGAACCTGATGTAAAGATTGAATTGCCAGAAGAGCTAAAAAAAGAATTGGTGATAAAGAGAGAAGAAGATACACAATTTGCAAAAGCTATTGAAGTAATGAAAGGTAAAATTGCTAAAGCAGATATGGTGAATAGTAAGTAAAAATCAAATATATAAGAAACTGGTAAAATGGTTAATGATGTTAAAATAGGGGAGCATATATGAATCCATTGTTAGAAATAATCCATATTACACTAGTGTCTATTTCAAGAGCATTGTTCAATTTTTCATTTATATTTGTAATATGGATTCTATATCTTTTGATTAAAAAATATAAAAGTGTTAATATATATAACTTTGATAATTCAAAGACAGTTATAAGTGCCCTTGTAGAGTCCATTCTGCAAGGGATAATCATTGGTATAATTGGCAGTTTGATAATAGCTATTATCGGGCTTCCAATTAATTTAACGTATTATTTAATATTTCTACTTCCCCTAGCTCTTATATTATCCCTTATTAATATTAGATATTTGTGTTTTTCATATGCTGCTTCTGTCATGGGCGTCTTATCATTAGTGTTTAGAGGTCAAACCATATTTGGAGTTAATTTACCTGATATTAATATTAATATCAGTGGATTGTTGGCATTGGTAGGTATATTACATCTAATGGAAGCTATATTGATTTATTTTGTAGGAGCAGATGACCCTATACCCATTGTGGCAAAAAAAGATGGTAAAATTGTTGTAGGACATTTGATGCAAAAGTATTGGCCATTACCTATTGCAATGCTTGTATTATCAAGTGGAGGAGTGTCTAATTCAGAAATTGTTCAGATGCCAGAATGGTGGCCGTTGTTAAAAGATATACCTAGTAATATTGGTACTTATTTCTATGGATTAATGCCTTTTGTGGGAGCTTTAGGATATAGTAGTATAACATATTGTGAGGAACCTAAAAAAAGAAGTAGAAAAACTGCTTTAAGATTGATGGTTTATAGTGTGTTATTGATTATTTTATCTATTTATTCAGTTGGTAATATTTTTCTACAGATATTAGGTACAATTCTTATGGCTGGTATTCATGAAGGTATGATTCTGTATGAGCAATATATTGAAAGTAAAAGAGAGCCTATTTATACAGTACCTAAAAAAGGTGTAAGAGTTATGGGAGTTACTAGGGATGGTGCTGGAGACCAAATGGGTATTAGGGTTGGAGATATAATATCTAAGATTAATGGAATAAATGTTTTGAATACACGGCAGTACAGGGCGATATTAAAGAATGGTTTTACTTTCTTATGGGTGGATGTTATACACCTTGATGGAAGTATGGATACTTATGAGTTTAAGGCTTATCCTGATGGTATTACTGATTTGAAGGTAAGATTGGTTCCGGAGAATCCTAGGATTATTTATAGACATCAGAGTGTGCAGAAGATAGGGTTGTTTCATATTATTAGAAATAGGTTTGGGAGATAAAGAGCTATTTAAAGGATTGTATGATAATGATAGTAGGTAAAGAAAGATATATTTAAGTGATAACGGTAGTATGTAAGAAAGGAATAGTTGGATAATAACGGTAGTATGTAAAAAAGATATATAGTTAGATGACAACGGTAGTATGTTAGAACCATATATAATGATAATCACTTATGTTACATTTGTTGCTATTATCTGATTGGAATGTAGCAACAACCTGTAAAAGGCGTTCTTATCATTATATATGATTCTTTATATGTTGTGCCACTATGGAGAAAGTGAAAAACATAATTTTGGTGGTGGCTAAGAGGAATTATATGGTATTTATTAGTAATGATTGGGAAGATTTATTTAATCATGTTAATAAAGTATTGGTGCATTCTTAGGTCGTTTGTTAGTTCAGGGTGGAAAGATGTAACTAGTATGTTATTTTGTTTGGCGGCTACTATTTTTTCGTTGACTTTGGAAAGTATTTCAACATTATTTTGTGTGGTTTTTATATAGGGAGCTCTAATGAATATCATGGGATAGAAACCGTTTTGAACTCCTTTTATTTTTTTGTTTGTAGTGAAGCTGGATAGTTGTCTTCCGTAAGCATTTTTAACAACTTCTATATCCATTAAGGGAATATAGGTTTTATTGGAATCATGTATTTTTTTTGCTAGTATAATCATACCGGCGCAGGTTCCCCATACGGGGAGTCCATTCTTGATGACTTCGTACATTTTACCCTTAATATCAGATTCATCCAATAATTTTCCTATTGAGGTACTTTCGCCTCCGGGGATAATTAAACCGTCAATGTCATTAAAATCTTTGCTATATCTAATTTCTTTTGTTTCAATATTTAATTTTTCTAATTTATTTATATGTTCAATGTAAGCTCCTTGTAATGCTAATACGCCAATTTTCATGTTACCAGCCTCTACTTGCGAGCTTTTCTTTTTCTTCTAAGGATTCAACTGCAATTCCGCTCATTGGTTTACCTAAGTCTTCTGATAGTTTGGCTAGCTTAACTGGGTCATTATAGTAAGTTACTGCTTTGACAATGGCATCTGCTCTTTTTTCAGGATTATCTGATTTAAATATTCCAGAGCCCACGAATACGCCGTCACATCCTAATTGCATCATTAATGCGGCATCGGCAGGTGTTGCGATACCCCCTGCTGCAAAGTTGACTACTGGAAGGTGATTATTTTCATGGATGTATTTTATTAGGTCATAAGGAGCTCCCATTTCTTTTGCGGCATTCATTAGTTCTTCAGGATTCATTGAAGCTATTTTACTTATTTCGGACATCATTGTACGCATATGTTTTACTGCTTCTATAACATCTCCTGTACCTGCTTCTCCTTTGGTTCTTATCATTGAAGCTCCTTCACCAATTCGTCTTAAGGCTTCACCAAGGTTTCTTGCACCACAAACAAAAGGTACTTTGAATTTTTGTTTATCTATATGATAGAGATTATCTGCTGGTGTTAGAACCTCACTTTCATCAATATAATCTATTTCTAATGCTTCAAGGATTTGAGCCTCAACAAAATGACCTATTCTTACTTTAGCCATAACAGGTATGGATACCGCTTTTTGTATACCTTTTATCATTTTTGGGTCAGACATTCTAGCTATACCACCATCACGTCGTATATCTGCTGGTACTCTTTCTAAAGCCATAACGGCGCAGGCCCCTGCTTTTTCTGCTATAACTGCCTGTTCTGGAGTGGTTACATCCATTATAACTCCACCTTTTAGCATTTGAGCAAGATTTTTATTTAATTCATATCTTTCATTCATATTATATATCCTCCAATTAATTAAGTTTTCATAATCATTGAAATAATTATTATAGTAATAATATATTATAATACTGTATATTTTAAAAGGAACAGTTTGGTGTTTTTTCTGATGGTCAGTTTGTAATACTTCGAGCAAAATGAAAAAAAGTATTGATATAGATTAAATTGTAATGTATACTATCAGTATACTTAGTAAACCAATAGTGGAGGAAGGTAGATAAAATGAAAAAATACAGAAAAGCAATAAGAGTTTTAATGGTATTTGTAGTAGGGATTATTGTAATAATAACATTGCTTAATCTAAAGGCTAACAATCAAAAAAGACGCATTACTAATTCGGGAGATATTAAGATTATATGTAACAAGGATAAGGAAGAACAATATGTAACAATTAATATTGAAAAAGGAGTTGAATTTGCAGGTCTTTCCACAGGAATAATTAAATTTGCTGTAACGCCTCAATATGCTATATGGATTGAAGATATAGAAGGTAACTATCTAGAAACCTTGTATGTTACTGAAAAGATATCAAAAATAAAAAGGAAATCAGCTTTACCTGTTTATATGAAAATCCTATCCAATGAAGGTATAGAGGTGGATGATATATCAGGTGCAAGTATTACAAGTAGTATTAAAACTAATCCAATAAGTGTTGATGGCATTGACAGGAAAAAATTCAAGATATTTATGGAAGTAAATAATTCATATGATTACAATGATGTGTATAAGGAAAATTTAGCTATAGGTGATAAAGGGTATAATACGGATTATTGCGGGCAGCCAGCAGTTATATATTATGCTGAAGTAGATTTAGATAAGAATAATACTTATACTTTAGAACCAATAGGACATAGTGATCCCACAGGGGAAAGCGCTAATATAATTTATGAACTGGACTCTATAGAAGGAGCTTTAAATATTGTAAAGAAAGTAGATATTGAATTTTATAAAAGGGGTAAATAGTCATGTTGACAAGAGTGGAAAGAGAAAAACAAATAAGACGTGAGAGTATTATTGATTGTGCTGAAAGACTTTTTAATCTAAAAGGCTACCAGCAGACTACAATGAATGAAATAGCAATGGAATCAGAATTTACCAAAAGAACAATATATAAATATTTTACTAGTAAACAAGAAATATATTATGAAATCGCATATAGAGCATTTAAAGCATTGAAAGATTACACTGATAATATTCTTTATGAAAAAAATGTCAATGGATATGAAAAGACACTAATTTTTGCAAAACGATATGTAGAATTTCTAAGAACAAACGAGTTGTATTGTAAGATTATGTTAGAAATGAAGTCAGCACAAGTTCAATTAACTAAAGAGGAGAGTCAGTTATTTCAAGAAACAGATGCTGTAGCTAGTGAAATTATTATCGGTAAAATAATTGAAGAAGGTATAAAAGATGGGAGTATTATAAAAACTTGTACCAGTTTTGAACTTAGTTTTATGCTTTGGGGTGCTATTAGTGGAATAGTGGCTATTGCTCATAGTAAGAGGAAAATAATAGAAGAAAATACTAATAAGACATCAGATGACTTTATTTATAAATCAGTTCAAGGAATAGTAAAGACATTAAAAGCATAAAAAATAAACTAAGGATGGTGACTTTAATATGGATACTATTTATAAAAGGTATTCTGTTAGAAAGTATTTAAAAGAAGGATTAAGCAGTAGACAACAGGATTTAATGGATCATAAAATTAATGCTATTAAAGAACAAGGGCTATTTGGTAATGAGATTACCATACACCTAATCAAGCCGAATATTAAACAATTTAAACTTAGTTATGGTAGAATACAAGGAATGGCAGGATATATGTATGGTTATGTCGAGAAAACAATTAAAGGTTATATTGATTATGGTTATGTTATGGAAAAAAAACTTTTAGAGATGACTAAGAAGGATATAGGAACTTGTTGGCTTGGTGGAACTTATAATAAAAATTATTTTAATTCAATTGATGAAGTTGATAATAAAAGTATTCCAGCTGTTATTTCCTACGGCAGAAATAAGAAAAAAAAAGACAATAAGACTAGGAAACGTAAGGTATTTGAAGATATGTTTTTTGAAGATGAGCTGGACAAACCACTAATTCTCAATAAGGCTGATAAATTATATCCTGCATTTGAGGCTTTAAGATTAGCGCCATCAGCGCTTAATAAGCAACCATGGAGATTGGTGAAAAAGGATAGCGTTATTCATTTTTACCAATATATTAAAAAACAAGAATTTAACATAAGTAATATTGATATGGGAATAGGAATCGCCCATTTTGAATATGGTTTAAATATTAATAATGTTCCTTATAAATGGTTTAAAGGAATGGTTGAAGGAACTAGTCAATATATGTATCATATAAGCGTAGAGATATGTTGATGCTGATAAAAAATGATAGAGAGTCACATAATAAAAAGCTCTTAAAACCTTTAACAAAAAAAACGAAAAGTAACTTTCAAATGCAAGAGTTATTGTCATTTTCCACTTTGGAATTAGACAATGACTTTTTTATTTAACTCAATATAATATTGGATAAATTTTGTGCAAACATATGTTTGCATTTTTTTGCTAATATGATATAATAGTTAAGACTAAAATAATGATTGTATTATACATATATATATTATGTTTTTGATAATTGGTATAAGATGGTAATTATTTTTATTTAACTTATAATATTAGCTTAATAAGATTGAATTAATTATCTTTAAAGTCAAAGATAATTGATTTAATATGCAAATAATGAGATAGAGGTGATAATATGTCAAAATTTGAAATTCATTCAAAGTTTAATCCTACAGGAGATCAACCTCAAGCTATTAAGAAATTGGCTAAGGGATTTAAAGATGGTAAAAAATTCGAGACTTTACTAGGGGTGACAGGTTCAGGAAAAACATTCACTATGGCGCATATTATAAAAGAATTAAAAAAACCTACTTTGATTATGGCGCATAATAAAACATTAGCAGCCCAACTGTATAGTGAATTCAAAGAGTTTTTTCCAAATAATGCTGTTGAATACTTTGTTAGTTATTATGATTATTATCAACCGGAAGCATATGTCCCTCATACAGATACTTTTATAGAAAAAGACTCATCAATCAATGAAGAAATAGATAAACTTAGACACTCAGCTACAGCATCATTAGCAGAGAGAGACGATGTCATTATTGTAGCTAGTGTATCATGTATATATGGACTTGGTAGTCCAATAGATTACAAAAATATGGTACTTTCCTTAAGACCCGGTATGACAAAAGATAGGGATGAAATATTGAGGAAACTAGTAGATATTCAATATATGAGAAATGATATGAACTTTGTCCGAGGTACTTTTAGAGTTAGAGGAGATGTCATTGAAGTATTCCCTGCGGCTTCTTCTGATAGAGCAGTAAGAATTGAATTATTTGGAGATGAAATAGATAGGATAACAGAAATTAATGTGATTACTGGTGAAATACTAGGTTATATGGAACATATAGCCATATTTCCTGCGTCTCATTATGTAATTGAAACAGATAAAATAGAAAGAGCTATCAATTCTATAGAAAAAGAAAAAACAGAAGTAGTTAAGTCATTTAGAGAAAAAGACAAGTTATTAGAAGCTCAAAGAATTGCTCAAAGAACTAATTATGATGTGGAAATGATTAGAGAAACAGGATTCTGTTCAGGTATAGAAAACTACTCAAGGCATTTAACTGGTTTACCACCAGGGGCTCCTCCACATACTCTTTTTGATTATTTTCCTGATGACTTTTTACTTATTATAGATGAATCTCATATGACGGTTCCACAAGTAAGAGGTATGTATGCAGGTGACCAGTCAAGAAAATCAACTTTGGTAGAGTATGGATTTAGATTACCCTCAGCTAAAGATAATAGACCTCTTAATTTCCAAGAATTCGAAAGTAAGTTGAATCAAGTATTATTTGTTTCAGCAACGCCAGGACCATATGAATATGATCATAAGCAGTTAATAGCAGAACAGATAATTAGACCTACAGGTCTGTTAGACCCTAAGATAGAAGTTAAACCAGTAAAAGGTCAAATAGATGATTTAATATCCAATGTTAATAAAGAAATCGAAAATAAAAATAAAGTATTGATTACAACCTTAACAAAAAGAATGGCTGAGGACTTAACAGATTATATGAAAGAATCAGGTATACGTGTTAGGTACTTACACTCAGATATAGATACCCTTGAAAGAATTGAGATAGTACGTGATCTCAGGATGGATGTTTTTGATGTTCTTATAGGTATTAACTTGCTTAGAGAAGGATTAGATATACCAGAGATTAGTTTAGTAGCTATACTTGATGCAGATAAAGAAGGTTTTCTGCGTTCTGAAACTGCATTAATTCAGACAGTAGGACGTGCTGCAAGAAATGTTGAAGGTAAAGTTATCATGTATGCAGACATTATTACTGATAGTATGGATAGAGCTATTAGCGAAACTAATAGAAGAAGAAGTATTCAGGAAAAGTACAATAAAGAACATAATATAATACCTAAAACCATTAGTAAACCTGTAAGAGATATTATTCGTATAACTCAGGTTGCAGAATCCGAGGCAACTTATGAATTAACGAAAGATCCTGAATCTATGAGTAAAGAAGAATTAGAGGTCAAAATACTGAAATGTTCAAAAGATATGAAACAGGCTGCTATGGACTTGCAATTTGAAAGAGCTGCACAGTTAAGAGATGAATTATACGAATTAAAAAAACAATTAAATACACTGAATTAAACTTTGCTCATATTTAATTCAATTACTATATATTACAATTAAAAATTGTATCATCATAAATTATAAGAGGTGGCGTATGGGAAAAGATGTAATCACCATAAAAGGTGCAAGAGAACATAATTTAAAGAACGTAGACTTAACTATTCCAAGAGATAAATTTGTTGTATTTACTGGACTTAGTGGTTCAGGGAAATCTTCTTTAGCATTTGATACAATATATGCTGAGGGGCAAAGAAGATATGTAGAATCATTATCTGCCTATGCAAGACAGTTTTTGGGTCAAATGGAAAAACCGGATGTTGATAATATAGAAGGTCTATCACCTGCTATATCAATAGATCAAAAGACTACAAGCAGGAATCCAAGATCAACAGTAGGAACAGTTACAGAGATATATGATTACTTAAGATTGCTTTATGCTAGAGTAGGAATACCTCATTGTCCAAAATGTGGAAAAGTTATCAATAGACAAACAGTTGACCAAATGGTAGATGTAATAATGAAATTACCAGAAAGAACTAAGATAATGATAATGGCTCCAGTAGTAAGAGGCAGAAAAGGTCAACATATCAAACTTCTAGATCAGGCTAAGAAGAGTGGATATGTAAGAGCTAAGATAGATGGCAACATGTATGAATTATCAGAAGAAATACTTTTGGAAAAAAATAAAAAGCATACTATAGAAATAGTGATTGACAGATTGATAGTAAGAGAAGGAATAGAAAAAAGATTGACTGATTCTATTGAAACAGTTATGAAATTGACTGGTGGATTGCTAGTTATTGATGTAATTGATGGACAACCAATGTCATTCAGTCAAAACTTTTCATGTCCTGACTGTAATATAAGTATAGATGAAATTGAACCAAGACTATTTTCATTCAATAACCCTTTCGGTGCTTGTCCAGAATGTCATGGTTTAGGTTTCAAAATGAAATTTGACCCTGAATTAATTATTCCTAATCCCAAATTAAGTATAGTAGATGGTGCTATTGTTGCTCCAGGCTGGGCATCGGCTTCTAATGAAGAAAGTTATGTAAGAAGAATGTTTGAAGCATTAGGGAAAAAATATAAGTTTAAGATTACTACACCATATGAAAAATATTCTGAAGAAGTAAAAGATATTATTATGTATGGTACCAAAGGCGAGAAATTCATAGTCAAGTACAAATCAGATAAAGGTATGGGACAATATGAAACTGTATTTGAAGGATTGGTTCAAAGTCTCCATCGTAGATACAAAGAGACAACATCTGATTATATGAAACAAGAATATGAATCATTTATGACCAATACCCCATGTAATGTTTGTAATGGTGCAAGATTGAATCCTATAGCATTAGCAGTTACACTTGGAGGTAAAAACATATCACAGATAACAGAGATGTCAATAAGAGATATCAAAGATTTCTTTGATAATATAAAATTAACTGAAAGGCAGCTTATAATTGGGGAACAAATTCTAAAAGAAGTTAATGCTAGAATTGGATTCCTAGTAAATGTGGGGCTTGATTACCTGTCACTATCTCGTTCAGCGGGGACACTGTCAGGTGGAGAAGCTCAGAGAATTAGATTAGCTACACAAATAGGGTCTGGATTAGTAGGTGTGGTATATATTTTAGACGAACCTAGCATAGGATTGCACCAGAGGGATAATGAAAAATTACTGCATACATTGAAAAGACTAAAAAATCTAGGAAACACTTTGATTGTAGTGGAACATGACGAAGAAACCATGTTTGAAGCAGATTATATAGTAGATATTGGTCCAAGAGCAGGAGAGCATGGCGGTGAAATTGTTGCTGAAGGTACAGCAGAAGAAATAATGAAGATTGAGGATTCAATAACTGGTGCATATCTAAGTGGAAGAAAGAAAGTGGAAGTTCCACAAGTTAGAAGAGCTACTAACGGAAAATGGATTAATATAAAAGGTGCTTCACAAAATAATTTAAAGAATATCAATATAGATATTCCTCTTGGGATTTTTACTTGTGTTACAGGAGTTTCAGGCTCTGGTAAAAGCTCTTTCGTAAATGAAATATTATATAAGAGACTGGCTAGAGACTTGAACAGAGCAAAGATGAAACCTGGTAAACATAAGAATATGTTAGGATTAGAACATCTAGATAAAGTAATAGCTATAGATCAATCGCCTATTGGTAGAACGCCTAGGTCTAACCCTGCTACTTATACAGGAGTTTTTGACCATATTAGAGATATATTTGCAAGTACAGCTGAAGCTAAAATGAGAGGATATCAAAAAGGAAGATTTAGTTTCAATGTAAAAGGTGGTCGTTGTGAAGCCTGTAAAGGTGATGGTATAATCAAGATAGAGATGCATTTTTTACCAGATGTTTATGTACCATGTGAAGTTTGCCATGGTAAAAGATATAATAGGGAAACATTAGAAGTTAAATATAAAGGTAAAAATATATCAGAAGTCTTGAATATGACAGTTGAAGAAGCTCTTACCTTTTTTGAAAATATACCTAGGATCAAGAAAAAACTTCAAACACTCTATGATGTTGGATTATCATATATTAGATTAGGACAACCATCAACAACATTGTCAGGAGGAGAAGCACAAAGGGTTAAACTGGCTACTGAATTAAGTAAAAGAAGCACAGGTAAAACCATGTATATACTCGATGAACCAACAACTGGTCTCCATTTTGAAGATGTTAATAAATTGATTACAATATTGCAACGTTTAGTTGATGGAGGAAATTCGGTTCTTGTAATTGAACATAACCTGGATGTTATCAAAACTGCAGACTATATTATAGATTTAGGACCAGAAGGTGGCGACAAAGGTGGTCTGGTTATAGCAAAAGGAACACCGGAAAAAGTAGTAAAGTGTAAAAAGTCTTATACTGGTAAATTCCTAAAGAAAGTTTTAAATAAATAATTTAATACAACCGTTAATAATATATAAACTATCATAATTAATATATTATTAGCGGTTTTTATTTTACGTAAGTTAAATTATACTATTAAAATTAACCGATTGAATATAATTACTTATTTAACCAAAGAAAACTGATTATTTGAATTAAATTAATAAGATTTATTTTATTGGATCATTTATGATGTTAATTTTAAAAATAATTATTTCACAATATTTAATATAAAAAAGTTAAAAAACTAATATTCTTAATGAAAAAAACAAGATGAAACTAGTAAATAGAACTAATTTTAGATGGAAGTAATTTACTTAATATATTGCGTTTTTTTGTTGAAAAACTCTATTTTCATGGTATAATAAAAAGTGTTATAAAAAACAATAGTAGAATATAGTTTCTTTACATTTATTTCTGTTTTTGTTATAATAACAGGGATGTGTGTTTGTCAAAATTGATAAAATATTAACAAAAAATATAGACTATATTTGGAGCGGATTTATGAAATTATACTATGATTTTCATATTCATACAGCTCTTTCGCCTTGCGGAGAAGATAGCATGACACCTAATAACATTGTAAACATGTCTTTAATTAATGAATTAGATGCCATAGCTATAACTGACCATAATTCTGCAGAAAATGTCGAAGCAGTAATTAAAATAGCTAAGGGGAAAGATATTATTGTTGTTCCAGGAATTGAGATAGAAACAAAAGAAGAAATACATGTTGTAGGGTTGTTCCCTGACATTGAGAGTGTATACAATGTTCAAAGCAAATTATATAGTAAATTACCCTATATTAAGAATAAATCTACTGTTTTTGGACATCAATATGTTTTGGATGAGAATGATGACATTATAAAAGAACTGGATAAACTTCTACTAACATCTGTTGCAATGTCATTAAATGAAGTTATAAATTTGATACATGATAACAATGGAATAGCAATACCTGCTCACATTGATAGACCTAGTTATAGTATATTAGCTAATATAGGATTTATACCAGACGATTTGAATACTTCTATACTCGAGATTTCTAGATTTTCTAACTTAGATACTTATAGACAAAAATACAAAGACTATCATATTATACAATCTTCAGATGCTCATGAATTAGGGTATATTGGAATTAAAAAAAATTCATTAGAAGTTAATGAAAAAAATATAGAATCAATATTTAACGCACTCAAACAATATGAATAGATAAGAAAATAATTTGAACTAATTTTATAAAGTGAATTGTTAATAATAATTAATATTATTAAGTAAAAGTCATAGTGCTTATAAATATTCATTAATGGTTGTAATAGTAACAATTCTAGTTCAATTTATATATATACTAATGTGTTGGATTGATGTATTTTCTAATGTTATTAATTAAACACATTATTGCATATTTAAACATGAGAATTTTAATAGACTTTCCTTTTTAAGTTTATTATGCATTATACTTTAATAAATAAGGTTAAATATCCGTACCCTTTTGTTATTTTAATTGAAAAATACTTGGTTATTTGTAAAACTTGTAGAAAAAACATGATATTTATGATTTAACCCCATAAAATGGTAATAATGCAGCTTTTCGTGTTAAATATATAACTTTGGTTTATAATTAATAAATTAATATAATTTGTTAATCATTTACATTATATAATAAGGAGGTAAGCAAATGGCAGCTAATTCAGCATTAACAGATGAAAAGTTCCAAGAATTGGAGCAGTATATTGATGCAATGCCAACTACAAAAGGAGAACTCATACGTGTTTTACATAAAGCACAAGATATTTTTGGATATTTACCAGAAGAAGTTCAAAAATTTGTAGGAAAAAAATTAAAAATATCAACAGCAAAAGTATTTGGAGTAGTTACATTCTATTCTTATTTCACAATGACTCCGAAAGGTGAATTTAACATTTCAATATGTATGGGTACAGCTTGTTATGTTAGAGGTGCTGAAGATGTTTTGAATGAATTAAAAAAAGAGTTGAAAATTGAAGTTGGTGAAACAACACCAGATGGTAAATTTTCACTACAATCACTCCGTTGTGTAGGGGCTTGTGGACTTGCTCCAGTTGTTATGGTTGAAGATAAAGTCTATGGTCGTGTAACACCAGATATGGTCAAGGATATTCTTGCAGAATACAAATAATTGTATTTTAAAAAGGAGGAAAAAAAATGGCAAAGATTAAATCTTTTGATGAACTTAAAAAAATCAAAGAAAAAGTTCAATCAAATGTAGAATTAAGAGAAAAAGGCGAAAACATTGATAATTTAATACAAATAAAAGTTGCTATGGCTACATGTGGTATTGCATCTGGTGCTAGAGAAGTAATGAATTTCCTAATTGATGAATTAGCAAAAGAAGGCATTAACAACGTAGTTGTAACACAAACTGGTTGTATGGGATATTGTTATGCAGAACCAACAATTGAATTAACTATGCCAAATAGCGAACCAGTTGTATATGGTGATGTAACAATAGAAAGAGCAAAAGAGGTTATTGAAAAACATATTAAAAAAGGCGAGTTAATTGATGGAATAATCCCTGTAACTCATAAAACTATTGAATAAAAAAAGTTAGGAGGCTTAAAAGATGTCTAACTATAAAATGCATATATTGGTTTGCGGAGGTACTGGATGTATATCTGCAAAATCCGAGGAAATAGTTGATAATCTAAAGGAACAACTAAAAATCAACAACATGGACAACGAGGTTAAAGTACTAAAAACTGGTTGTTTTGGTTTCTGTGAAAAAGGTCCAGTTGTAAAAATATTGCCAGATAATACATTCTATGTTCAAGTACAACCAGAAGATGCTGAAGAGATCGTAAAAGAGCATATTGTAAAAGGTAGAAAAGTAGCAAGATTATTATTTGAAGATCCTGAAACAAAAGCAAAAGTTAGCGATTCTAAGAATATGGATTTCTATAAAAAGCAAATGCGTATTGCCCTTAGAAACTGTGGATTTATAGATCCAAGTAATATTGATGAATATATTGCACGTGATGGATATCACGCTTTAGGTAAAGTATTAACGGAAATGACTCCTAGCGATGTAATCAATGTTGTTAAAGAGTCAGGACTTAGAGGCCGTGGAGGCGGAGGATTCCCAACTGGATTAAAATGGGAATTTGCTAGCAAATATGAAGCAGATCAAAAATATGTAGTTTGTAATGCTGACGAGGGAGATCCAGGTGCATTCATGGACCGTTCTATCTTAGAAGGAGATCCACACAGTATTGTTGAGGCTATGGCTATTTGTGGTTACTCAATTGGTGCAACTAAAGGTAAAGTTTATATTCGTGCAGAATATCCACTTGCAATTAAGCGATTACAAAAAGCTATAGATGATGCTAGAGAAACAGGATTATTAGGTACTGATATAATGGGTACTGGATTTGAATTTGATATTGAACTTACATATGGGGCGGGAGCATTCGTATGTGGTGAAGAAACAGCGCTTATACATTCTATGGAAGGTCAACGTGGAGAGCCAACTACTAAACCACCATTTCCAGCTGAATCAGGATACTGGGGAAAACCAACAAATGTTAATAATGTAGAAACATTTGCTAATATTCCAGTTATCTTATTAAAAGGCGCAGATTGGTTTAATAAAATCGGTACAGAAAAATCAAAAGGAACAAAAGTATTTGCCTTAGCAGGTAAAATTAATAACGTTGGACTTATAGAAGTTCCTATGGGAACAACTCTAAGAGAAGTTATTTATGATATTGGTGGAGGAATCAAGAACGGTAAGAAATTCAAGGCTGTTCAAACAGGCGGACCATCAGGTGGATGTTTAACAGAAAAAGACTTAGATACACCTATTGATTTCGATAACTTAATTGCCAAAGGATCAATGATGGGTTCAGGTGGTATGATTGTTATGGACGAAGATAACTGTATGCCTGCAGTAGCCAAATTCTATCTTGAATTTACTGAAGAAGAATCTTGTGGTAAATGCACACCTTGTCGTGTAGGTACTAAGCGTTTATCTGAATTATTAGATTTAATAACTTCTGGAAAAGGTACAATGGAGCATTTAGATGAGCTTAAGAGATTAAGCCGTGTAATTAAAGACACAGCTCTTTGTGGATTAGGACAAACAGCACCTAACCCAGTATTATCTACATTAGATGTATTCTGGGATGAGTATGTAGCTCACGTAAAAGATAAAACATGTCCAGCAGGAAACTGTAAGAACTTATTAAAATATTACATTCAAGAAGATAAATGTATTGGTTGTACAGCGTGTTCAAGAGTCTGTCCAGTTGGTGCAATTTCAGGAACTGTTAAAAAACCACATAGTATCGACCAAGATAAATGTATCAAATGTGGTGCTTGTATGGATAAATGTAAATTCGGAGCGATTATTAAGAAATAAATAAAAGTGAATTCTTTAGAATCTAGAAAAGGAGTGTAACCTAATGTCAGAGGTAAAAATTACTATTGATGGTAAAGAAGTACAGGTACCAAAAGGTAGTACTATATTAGATGCTGCTAAAAAGTTAGGCATTGATATTCCAACATTATGTCATTTAGACTTGCATGATACAAAAATGGTTAATAAAACAGCTTCATGTCGTATATGTGTAGTAGAAGTTGAAGGTAGAAGAAATCTAGCACCATCATGTGCTACACCAGTAGTTGACGGCATGGTTGTTAGAACAAATACAATAAGAGTATTAGAAGCCAGAAAAACAGTATTGGAACTATTATTATCAGATCATCCAAAGGATTGCTTGACTTGTGCAAAATCCGGCCGTTGTGATTTACAAGACTTAGCAGAAAAATTTGGAGTAAGAGAAGTAAGAGTAACTGGAAAATCTCAATCAACATATAAACAAGATTATTCTCCTGCAATTATTAGGGATATGGATAAATGTATTATGTGTAGAAGATGTGAAACTATGTGTAATGAAGTTCAAACTGTTGGTGCGTTATCTGGAATTAACAGAGGATTTGACGCAGTTGTATCTCCAGCATTTGAATCACCATTATCAGAAACAGTATGTACACACTGTGGTCAATGTGTTGCTGTATGTCCAGTTGGTGCTTTAACTGAAAATGATCATACATGGAAAGTTGTAGAAGCATTAGCTGATCCAGATAAATTTGTTGTAGTTCAAACAGCACCAGCTGTAAGAGTTGCAATAGGAGAAGAATTCGGTAAAGAGCCTGGTTCAGTTGTTACAGGTCAAATGGTAACTGCATTAAGATCTTTAGGTTTTGATCGTGTATTCGATACAGATTTTGCTGCAGACTTAACAATTATGGAAGAAGGAACAGAGTTATTAGGAAGACTTAATAGATTCTTAGCAGGAGACAAAGATGTTCCATTACCAATTTTAACATCTTGTTGTCCAGCATGGGTTAACTTTATTGAAAGTCAATTCCCAGAATTAATTGATATTCCATCATCAGCAAAATCACCACAACAAATGTTTGGTGCTGTTGCTAAATCTTTCTTAGCTGAAAAAATGAATATACCTAGAGAAAAAATGGTTGTTGTTTCAGTTATGCCATGTTTAGCTAAGAAATATGAAGCGGCTAGAGATGAGTTCAAAGTTGATGGTAATCCAGATGTAGATATATCTATTTCAACAAGAGAGTTAGCTCATTTAATTAAGAGAGCTAATCTAAACTTATTAGAATTAGAAGAATCTGAATTTGATAATCCTTTAGGAGAATCAACTGGTGCTGCTGTTATCTTTGGTTCAACTGGCGGTGTTATTGAAGCTGCAACAAGAACAGCTTATGAAATCCATACTGGTAAAACATTAGAAAAAGTAGATTTTGAAGATATAAGAGGATTTGACGGTGTAAGAGTAGCATCTGTACAAATGGATGACTTTACTCTTAATATTGGTATCGCTCATGGACTTGGTAATGCTAGAAAATTATTAGAAGAAGTTGAAAGCGGTAATCCTAGAAACTTACATGCTATCGAAATTATGGCATGTCCTGGTGGATGTATTGGTGGTGGAGGTCAACCTTACCATCATGGTAACTCAGATATTCTTAAAAAACGTATGGCTGCTATTTATGAAGTAGACAAAAATATGCCTTTAAGAAAATCACATGAAAATCCATCAATTACTGCATTATATGAGCAATATCTTGGAGAACCAATGAGTGAATTATCTCATAAGTTACTTCATACTCATTACTCTGTAAAAGATAAAGTTTGATATTGTATAACTAGTATATAAGGGCTATCACTTTTAGATAAATGTCTAGGGTGATATGCCCTTTTTCAGGTGGGAAAAATCTTTCTCGACTCTAGGTATAATTCACCTAAGATTCTGTTGAAATTGTCTATACTTACTACCCAAATATATGATTTTTTTAGTGAAGTTATTGAAAATAATAGAGAATATAACTATAATTAAGATAAAATGTCACCTTAATAATGATGCATAAATTAATATAGTGATATATATTATCAGCTAAAACATATGAAAAAACTGGTTGAATAAGAAAGGGATGTAAACAATGAAACGATTTAGTTTACAAACATCATTTTTATTAGGATTTATAGTTTTTGTTGTAATTCCCATTATAATTATTAACATCCTAGTAAGTCATAATTACAGAGATAGAATACTTGAAAATCACTATAATAAATGGGAGCATTCCATGGAGCAAATAAAAGTAGCCGTAGAGGATGAAATAAGAAGAGTTTCTCTAGTAATATCAGTAGTCGCCAATGATACAGAACTTATGAATTTGGTTGAAGAATGGCATCATACTATTGATTTAAGCAAAAGATTTGAGTTAGCGTCAGAGATTGATAAACAATTAAACTATTTGTTTAGTTTTAATCCTAATGTAAACAGTCTAATGATTTTTTTTGATGATGGTAGTCATTATTTTTATAGGACTAGTACAAGTTATTCTTTATCTGAAATTATACATATGCAGTGGTTTAAACAGACACTTGATAGTAAAGGTAAAGTTTTACAGATTGGTTATGGTGATCACTTAACTGATAAATTTGTTGAATCAAAAACTCTTGCAATGGCCATGGCTCCTGAAGAAACTATTGATAAAAATGATATATTATTGGTATATATTGACGTTTTTTCACCAATTCTTCAAAATCTTGAATTAGGAATACAAGGAATAGGCAACTATATTTTGTATGACAATGAAGGTAAAATCATTTTAGAATCTTTAAAAGATAATATGCATAGTATTGATGAAATTAATGGTTTTGATGCTTTGAAATATAATAGTAATGATGTTTATTGTAAGAGAATTGGAGGATACTATATAATCAAACAAACATTGAATAACGGAAAGTGGAGTTTGATTTATAGAGAACCAGTAGACGAAGTTAGTAAAAATGTAACCAATTTACTCATTATTTTTTATTTTGTTTATTTTTTCGTAGCTATATCTTTTAGTATTTATATTTTTTCTTTTTATAAAAGTAGTATACTTCCAATAAGAAATTTAGTTTCCAAAATGAAATTAGTTGAAAAAGGTAATCTTAATATTGAAACTGAAGTAAAAGGACCAAAAGAAATTAAAACTTTGAATTTAACATTTAATAGTATGATGAATAGAATTAATAATTTAATTTGTGATAGAGATAGAATTGAAAAGGAAAAAATAGAGGAAGAAATCAGAGCACTTCAAGCACAGATTAATCCCCATTTTATATATAATACTCTTAATACCATTAAAATAATGGCTATAATGACTAAAGCCAATAATATTAAAAAAATACTTGATTCATTTATGAAGGTTATTGAATTAACTTTTAAAAGTAAAAAAACTTATAATAGTATAGAAGAAGAACTTGAGTATTTACATGCTTATATACATATTATGAAAGCAAGGTATGGAGCATTTTTTGAAGTGGATTTTATAATTGATAATCAAGTAAAGAAACTAAAGATTATGAAGATGCTGCTTCAACCATTTATAGAAAATTCTATTGTACATGGTTTACAAGATGGTGATGATGACAAAATAATTATTAAAGTTATCAGGGAAGAAGATTTTCTAACGGTTACTATTGAAGATAATGGTCTTGGTATGGATAAGCAAATGATAGAAGAAATGCTTACCTCAAATAATAACTCAGATCATATTGGAATATATAACACAAAACGTAGAATTGAATTAACTTATGGCAATGCCTATTCCCTCAATATTGAAAGTAAAGTCGGGAAATATACAAAAGTTACTTTATTATTACCTATAATCGAATAAAAGGAGAATTTATATGTTTAAGTTATTAATTGTTGAAGATGAACATATAGTTAGATTAGCTCTTAGTTCAATGATTAACTGGGAAGCCAATAATATAAAAATAGTCGCAGAAGTTACTAATGGTAAAGAAGCATTAGATATTCTGCAATCAACTAATATTGATATTGTCATAACAGATATTAATATGTCCGTAATGAATGGATTAAAACTTCTCAAAGCAATGAATGATATCGGTTATAGTGGTACAAGTATTGTACTAAGTGCCTATAATGACTATGACTATATACGTCAGGCTTTTAAACTTGGAGCAAGTGATTATATTTTAAAAGCTAATATGGAGCCGGATAATGTTCTTGCTTTGGTGAAAAGTGTTCTTGAAAAGAATAAAGTTACAAATAAAAGAAAAGGTAATGCTGCTGAATTAGATGAAAATCTACATGAACGAGATTATGGACTTCTTTTAAAAATTATTGCTGAAGATAGTTATCGAGTAGATGAACAGTTAATCAGAAAAATGTATGATAAATTGGGTTTTTCTGGAGAGTATGATTGTAGTGTTTTGCTTGTGGATGACTATAGTACTATTATAGAAAAATATGGATCAGATGGTATTTATGAATTTTCAAAACATGTTATGGATTCCATTAAATTTCAGTTGAAAAAACAAGGTATAGGTTATGGTGTATCTATTACTCCAGAAAAATATATGATATTAACAAATATTAAGTTGGCCAGTGAAACAGCTAAAAGAAAGAAACTTGAATTAATTATAAATAGGATTCAACAATCATTGATGATGTATTTGGATATTTCAACAACAGTTGGAGTTGCTAATCATGGAAGAACTTTTATTAACCTACATGAAATGTTCTCTAAGGCAAATCAACTTGCTGATCTTAGGTATATTTATGGAAAAGGCAAAATCTTATACCAAGAGAATGCTGACTTTATTAAACAAGTTGATGGAGAGAGTATTATAGGTAAGGAGGATTCTTTAATAGAAAGCATTGCCGAACTTAATATTCATAAAGTTGACTATGAACTTGATCTATTACTAAATAAAATATCAACTTATAAAAATAATTCGTATAAAGATTTGATTAGCTATTATTTGGAATTGATTATGACGATTATTATTAACTGTAGTAAGCTAGATAATAATACAAAAAATATCTTTGAACATTCTACTAATTTTTATGATATTATTAGTAAATTCGAGACAAAAGAAGAAGTACATCTTTGGATTAAAAATTTTGTGAAAAATATAATGGCATATATGGCAAATAATAGACACATATCCAAGAATAGTCAAATAAAGAATGCAAAAGATTATATGAGAAATAAATTTTCTATGAATATAAGTCTTTCTACTGTTGCAGAATATGTTGAGCTAAGCGAAAATTATTTGAGTAAACTTTTTGTATCCGAAACAGGAGAAACGTTTATTCAATGCTTGACGAGATATCGTATTGAGGAAGCAACCAAGTTACTTAGCAATACAAATATGAAGATTAATAAAGTAGCTATAAAAGTTGGATACGAAAATGTTGAACATTTTAGTAGAGTATTTAAGAAAAATATTGGAATAAGTCCAAAAGAATATCAAAAAAAAGAACATAAATTGTCATGAAAATAATAAATAATATCATGTTTTACTAAAAAACAAATTGTTATAATGTTTTTATTGATAACAAATAATTATCAAAATGATTAATAACAAGGAGGATATTATGAAAAAAATAGCAATTGCTATGGCTCTTTTAATGATGATTATGTCATTAGTAGGTTGTGATTCTAAGAATGATAAGAGTAAAACAGAGGAGACACAAAAAATAAGTGAAGAAAACAAAGGAAGCAAAGATGGAGAGTTAAAACCTGTCACATTAACAATGTTTTTACACGATAATGAAGCTTATGAATATTATACCCAGACAAATAGTATTAGTGAAGCTTATAAAAAAGTTGCACCTCATGTAACAGTTCAGATTGAAAAAGCAAAGGATTCTGGGCAACTGGAAGAAACTCTAAAAATCAGATATTCAGCAAATGAACTGCCAGATATTATGTTTATCAAACCTTATATGTTAGCTGATTTTAATGAAGGATTAGCTGATTTATCAGATACAAATGCAACTGCAACTAATTTATATGCAAAGAATTATGGAATTGAAGGTAAAGTAGCAGGTATTCCACAAACAGTATTGTATGAATTTATATACTACAGAAAATCTGTATTTGAAGAATTAGGACTTAATATTCCTACTACTTGGGATGAATTTATTACTACTGCAGAAACGATTAAGAACAATAGTGAATATATTCCAATTGCACTAGGTGCTAAAGATGCTTGGACGGATTATCCTTTTAATGAATTTATGCCATGTCTTGTAGCTGGACGCGGTGATTATTGGAATGTAATGGCAACACAAGATGAGCCTTTTACTGCTGGTGAACCATTCTATGATTCATATAAAAAAATTAAAAAATTATATGATGCAGATGTTTTTGGCCTTGATCCATTAGGTATTGGCTGGGATCAAGCACAAGCATTGTTCTATGCTAAAGAAGCAGCTATGGTTGCCGCTGGACAATGGTTCATTTCAAATTATGCATCAAGTGATGCTGATCCTGAAGATTTAGGTATGTTTATGTTACCAGTAAGAGATTCAAAAGATGAACCTTTAACAGCATCAATTATGGGTGATTTGTTTCTGGCTACACCAAAAGATGGTAAAAATCTAGATGAATCTAAAGCATTTATAGATTGGTATTTCTCATCTGATTATTATATTGCTTATTCATCAGCAGTAGGTGCAAATGTAACAACTAAAGATGCAGATGTTGATCTTCCATATATAGAAGAGATGACAGAAGCATTAAACCGTGAAAAATTGACTTATGTATTATACGATGGAGGAAATACTGAATTTAATAATATTGTTAATGCAATTTCCTTTGATGTAAAACGAATGGGTCAAGAAATGCTTGCAGGTGAAGATTTTGATAAGATGATGTCGGAACTTAATGAAGACTGGAAAAAAGCAAGAAATAAATAATTAAAGGTTATATAAGTGGTGGATTTATTCCACCCTTCTTTAGAAAGGAAAAGTAGAAATGAATTCAAAATTACAAAAAAGGGTACTAATTATATCTTTTTTGTTTATTCCATTAATTCTTTTAGCAATGTTTGTGCTTTATCCTACCCTTAAATTGCTACAGTTAAGTTTTACTGATTGGAATGGTATAACTAAGGAGATTAATTATATTGGCTTTGAAAACTATGTAAAAATATTCACTGATTCAGAAGATGTGTGGCTTAGTCTAAAGAATAATGGAATATATTTTTTTATGCACTTACTGGTAATACCAGTAGAAATATTTATAGCATTTCTTCTTGATAGTAAGATAAAAGCTAGTAAGTTTTTTAAAAGTATTGTGTTCTTACCATATATTATCAATGGTGTGGCAGTATCCTATATGTTTGCTATGTTATTCAGCTCTGAAGGCGGTGCAATTAACGAATTTTTAGGACTATTTAGTATTGATCCTATTAGATGGCTTAGTAATAAAAATATAGTAAACTATTCATTGGGGTCAGTATCTCTTTGGAGATTCTCTGGAATGCATGTTATTTTATTCTTAGCAGCCATTCAATCAGTACCTGGAGATATGTTAGAAGCTGCTAAAATTGATGGAGCTAATATTTTTAAACAATACACTAAAATTATTCTTCCTAACATTCATCTAATTGTTGAAATGGTATTATTCTTAAATGTACGTGGAGCATTACAGGTTTTTGATATTCCATTTATCATGACTAGTGGTGGACCCGGACATGCAAGTAGTACTTTTACTCTTTATACTATCGAAACAGCATTCAACTTTAATAGTTTTGGAAGAGCTTCGGCAATGGCAATTATACTTATGTTTTTAATAATTATTATTTCAAAGATACAGAAAAAAATTGTAGGGGGTGAATCATAATGAATGAAACTACAATTACAAATATGTCAAAAAAAAGATATGGATTAGCAAAAAAAATTGCTGGGAATATTATTATATCAGTAATTTTCATAGTAATAACCTTAATCGTTTTGACACCATTATTGATAACCCTTTTTGCATCATTTAAGACACAAGTTCAAGTTGGAACTGATTTTCCATTAAAGCCACCGACAAAGCTTATGTGGGATAATTTTGTTCTTGTTTTTACTAAAGGTAAAATTCTATTAGGATTAAAGAATTCATTAATTTTGGTAGTACTAACTATTCTAATAAACACAATTTTAGCTTCAATGGTTGCATATGTTCTTGCTAGATTTCAATTTAGATTTAAAAAGGTATTATTGTTTATTTTTCTAATTGGAATGTTAGTTCCTGGATTTGTAACTGAAATCGCTAGATTTGGTATTATACGAGATTTAGGATTATATAACACAATAATTGCACCTGTTGTTATCTATGCTGGAACAGATTTAATGCAGATATACATTTATTTACAATTTATAAATGCAATTCCTGTATCACTTGATGAGAGTGCTAAACTTGATGGATGTTCTCTTTTTGGAATCTATCTACGAATAATTTTGCCTAATATTATTCCAGCTGTGGCTACACTGGCTATTCTAAAAACAGTGGATATTATGAATGATATGTATGTACCTTATTTATATATGCCTTCCGATAAACTTAGGACATTAACCACATCATTGATGAGTTTTGCAGGTCAGAGAAGTGGTTCTATTGTAGAATTGAGTGCTGGTGTTATTATTGTTATGATTCCAACATTATTACTCTATATTTTCTTCCAAAAATTCATATTTAAAGGTATAGTAGCAGGAGCAGTTAAGGAATAGTTGGTGATATAAGTGAAAAACAAAAATAATATTATTATAGTTTCATTTATAAGTATAGCCTTATTATTGTTTGGTGGAAATCTGACCAATAGTAGGGCAAAAATTGAATCTATTTCACCAAAAATTGTTGCATATGTTAATGATGAGCCAATAGAACTTATGGAATTTCTTGATATTATGAACAATGAAGAAAGAGGTAACTTATATAACTATTTCTATCAGAATTATGGTGTTCAACTTACGTCAGAAACTATGATGCAAGAAATTAATGGGGAAATACCGATTCATGTGTTAAAGGAAATAACACTAGAAAAAGCTATATTTAATAAAATAGAGCAATTAATGGCTAAAGAGGCAGGTCTATGGGATGATATTTCCTATAGTGGATTGAAAGAAAATTTAATAGCCTATAACAGTAAAAGAAAAAACATGGCAGATAATAATGAGACAATTTATGGACCTATAGTTTACTCAAGTTATGAATATTATTTATACCTTTTAAGTGACAAGAAAATCCAAGTTATTGAAGAAATGAAAAAAAATATGACTATTGATGACCACGATTTATTACTTTATTATAAAGCAAATAAAGACGAATATCAAATGTATGATACAATTGTAACGTCAATGCTATATATAGACTTAGATAAACAAAAGGATTTAACTATGGAAGATGCATCATATTTGCTAAACAATGTTAAGCAGAGATTAGATGGGAGTCTTATTAATGGACAGGGTATTCATCAATCTATCCAGTATATGGAGTATACATTTCGACCCGATAATATAATGTTAGATATGAAACAATATGGATATATTATGGAAGATATGACAAATAATGTTGTCGAGGGTATAAGTGATGTATTTTATATAAATGGAAAAATGATGGTATATCAAATAATTGATCGTATCAATAATGAAGATATTGTATTGGGATTTTTAAAAAATAAATTGTATAATGACTATATTAATAAAGAGTATGAGGTTTTATTGAAACAAAACATAGATAATGCAAAGGTAATAATCAACGAGAATATTTATGATAAAATTAAGGAGAAGTGATTATGACATTTAAAATCAGAAGAAGAGTAGCATTTGTTCTGACTTTTGTATTAATACTAAGTGTAAATAATGGTTTTAATAAAGTGCTTGCGGCAGAAGTAGATTATGCAGAAGGCAATCAAGATTTTGTAACTGAAGGAGATAATTTAATTATAAATTCAGGTTTTGAAGATGGAGTTTGGGAAAATGATTCATGGGCAAGTAGTGAGAATATATTGATAACAACAGATGAAACCTATGTAATTTCTGGAACTAATGCACTTAAATTAGTTGAAGAAACATCTGCTATTACTCATGTTACAGGTCTTGAATCAAATACGCTTTACTTACTAGAAGGCTATTTATCAGCAGAGTCTGATCAAAAAGTCTGGCTGGGTGTCGATGAATTTGGTAATAAAAAAATACAAAAACCAGTTAGTAATGGAGAAAAGAAACGGGTTCAAATACTCTTTTTAACAGGGGATAGTTCTACAACGGCAAAAGTTTTTTTATACAAAGAACCAGGAGCGAATGCTGCATACATAGATGATGTTAGTGTTAAAAAGGTAAAGGGACTTACTAATTTAGCTTTATATAATCCTAATATCACGGTTACGTCACTTGTCAGTGGGGGATATACAGAAAGTTGGAATCCAAAAGAGAATTCTGTTGATGGTAAAACAAATACTAAATGGACAAACAGCAAGGATGCTCAATGGGAAATGGACTTAGGAAACAGTAAATTAATCTATGCAGTAGATATGGTTTCAGAAGGTAAAAACATGACATATCAGCTGTATACATCCATAGATGGTCAAACATGGGAAGAGCAAGTCAATAGATCTCAATACAATACAGGTGATTATTTTGTACAGGATTTATTTGATAATGCAATAACAGCTAGATATATACGTATTAAGATATTTAGCGATTGGCCAAGTTGTTATGAAATTAGACTTCATGGCAGTGAAGATCCAAGCACTCCTCTTGGTATTAATAGGTTATTACCAAGTAATAATCAAAAAGCAGTGAGTGAAGATACTAAGCTTATAATGACATTTAATAAAGACATAGAAATAATATCATCAGGTGATATAACAATCTATAATGAGAATGGAGATTTATTTGAATCCATAGGTTTGTTAGGAGAACAAATTTCTATAAATGGACAAAGCATTACAATATCACCAAGAAAATGTTTTGAATCAGGTAAAAGTTACTATGTTAACGTTCCTTCAGAAGTTATTAAGGAAATTAATTGTGACGAAACTTTTACTGGCTTTATAGATGATACATCATGGAGATTTACAGTAAAATCTGCTGTAGATAAAGACACTCTGATTTTTGATCCAAGTGCACAATATCAAGAATTTCAAGGTTGGGGAACTTCATTAATATGGTTTGCCAATGTTGTAGGTGGATGGTCAGATGTCAACAAAAATAAAATTGCTGATTTATTATTTGACCAAGATAAAGGATTGGGCCTTAATATTGTTCGATATAATATCGGTGGTGGAGATGATTCAACCCATAACCACTTGCGTTCAGGGGGAGATGTTCCTGGTTGGGCAACGGGTTTTGATTCAGAAGGTAATCTAATGTATGATTGGAGCGTTGACCAAAATCAGATATGGATGTTAAAGGCAGCTATCCAACGTGGTGCTAATATCAAAGAAGCTTTTTCTAATTCGCCTCCATATTTTATGACAGTTTCAGGATGTGCTTCAGGTTCAGTTAATGGCTGGGATAATAATTTACAAGATCAATACTATGATGATTTTGCTGATTATTTGACAGAAGTTGTTAAGCATTTTGATGACAATGAAGGTATTGTTTTCGATTCATTAAACCCTATGAATGAACCGTATACCAATTATTGGAAAGCTAATGGACGTCAAGAAGGATGCCACTTTGATAGAGATAAACAAGCACTTCTAATTGAAGAGACTTATAATAGTCTAAAGGAAAAAGGGCTTGGTACTTATGTCAGTGCTATGGATGAAAGTGTTATTGATACAGGTGTAAAAACTTTTAAGGATTATTATAGTGATGAAGTAAAATCCATGATGCCTCGTTTGAATCTACATACATATGGAGGTTCAAATCGAATAGGAGCTAAGAGAGCAGCTGATATGTATGATAAAGATCTATGGATGTCAGAAGTAGATTTAGGCGGAGGTGCATATAATCCAGAAGGTATGAAAGCTGCTTTAGACTTATCGGAAAGGATCACTAAAGATTTACAAGAAATGCAGCCTAATGCTTGGGCTTTATGGCAGCCAGTAGAAAACTGGTCCAATATGCTTCCTGGTGGTGAAAGTGGATCAGGTAGCAACTGGGGGTTAATTTTTGCGAATTTTGATGATGCCGGTAATTATAATGGCTATGATTTAGCTGAAGAAGATTTTTTGATTGGCAAAAAATATTATGCTATGATGAACTATACCAAATTCATTCGTCCTAATTTTATGATGATTGGTGAAAACAGCAGCGATACAGTAGCATTTTATAATGAAGATGAGAAACGTTTGGTTTATGTTATTAGAAATAGTTCTAATGATACACGAACTTATGATTTCGATTTCAGTGAGTTTACTACAGTTGGTTCTGATGTTAAAATTTATAGAACATCTGCTAATGAAAATTTTACCCAGTTAGATGATGAAAAAATTATAAATAACCGATTTAAAACGAATGTGGTTAAGCAATCCATTACGACATATGTTATAGATGGTGTTTCTTATGACAATGCAATACTCAAAATCAACGATACTTCTATTGGTACATCAGGAAACAATTATGAGTTTATTGGAGGATGGAGTTATGGTGGAGAGTCAAAAGCATTTACTAATGATAATGCATGGTCGACAAGTAATTCTTCAGCATATAAGATTCATTTTGTAGGTGAACAAATCAAGCTATATGGTGCTGTAAGTCATAACCATGGTATTGCAAATGTATCTATTGATGGTGGAGAGACAACTGAGGTTGACTTCTACAATTCCAGCCGTCTAGATCAGGAACTACTTTATACAAGTCCTGTTTTACCATATGGTCAACATACTTTATTAGTTCAAGCTACCGGTAGAAAGAATAGTGTCTCCAGTGGTACAACTATTATTGCAGATTATGCTAAGGTTTACCGTGAAGGTAAAGATGACTTAATAGCAGATGCTAAAATTATTAATGATAATACATTAGGCTATGGTATGAATCAAGTGCAGTATATAGGTGAATGGAATTATGTAAGTAGTAAACAAGACGCTTATAAGAACGATAATCATTATACAGATAAAACTAATAGTGCCATTATATTTAAGTTTTTCGGTACAAAAGTAAATCTTTTTGGAGCAATGGCTAATAATCATGGTATTGCAGAAGTCTTTGTAGATGGAGAGACAAAAGGTAATATTGATTTATATTCTTCAAAAAGAATGGATAAACAGTTGATTTTTGACAGTGGTGAATTAGAAATTGGTAATCATGAAATCAAAATCGTAGCTAAAGGCAGTAAAAATGCAAACAGTTTAGGTGAAACCATTGCCATTGACTATCTTGCAGTTTTTGGAGATACAACATCTGATAATAGTATATGGCCTAGACCAACTATTGTACCTATTCCTAGTGATGTAAAAGACGTAGCTAATGAAGTACTACCAATGAATGGTACATGGAAATTCACATTAACGCCAGAGAATGATTACTATAGGAAAGATGTAGATACATCCACATGGCTAGATGTAAAAGTACCTGCAGAACTAGCAATGTTAGGTATTGATGTTGAGAAGGATAAAGAATATGCATACTCAACGAAAATCAATATCCCAACTGATTATTTAGGTGATCGAGTTTTCTTACGTTTTGAATCTGTTTACAGTTATGCTAAATTGTGGATAAATGGTGAATATGTAAGAGATCATAGAGGTGGATTTACTACTTGGAATGTAGATATTACTGACTATATCGTACCAGGTGAAGAAGCGGTCATTACCCTTGGAATTGTAGATGAAAGTGATGATATTTCCTACGGCAGCGGTTATGCAAGACACAACATTACTGGAATTATCAGAGATGTAGAGATGTTTGCAGTTCCTGAAACGTATATAACAAGAGTTGTTCCTATAACTACATTTGATGATAACTATGTTGATGCAACATTAACAGTTGATGCAAAACTATATTTTGAATCTGGTGACAGTAGGCAACTTCGTTATACGTTGACAGACCCAGATGGAAAAGATGTCCCACTTACAAACAATGTAATTGATTTTAACAAGTCGGCACCTGAACAACAAATAAGTTTTTTGGTTAATCAACCTTATAAATGGGATGCAGAACATCCATATTTGTATCAATTAACAACGGAATTATTAATTGATGGAACAGTTGTTGAAACAGTTGAGCAAAATGTAGGTTTTAGACAAATCGTCAAGGAAGCCAATAAGGTTTATGTTAATGGAAAAGAGATCAAACTTCGTGGTGGAGCCCTTCATAGTGCTTATGCAAGTACAGGAAGAACTTTAACGGATGAAATTATCGAAGATTATGTTATCAAGCTTAAGAAAGCGAATTTTAACTTTATAAGAACATCCCATTATCCACCAAACGAAAGATTTCTAGAATACTGCGACAAATATGGAATTTATGTGGAAGAAGAAACAGCCATGTGTTTTGTTGATATGTGGGGTGGAAGCACTGGAAGACAGAATAATCCTGCATATACACCTAATTATATGAACCAATTTAGTGAAATGATTGAAAGGGATAGAATACATCCTTCCGTTATTATTTGGTCTTTAGGTAATGAAAGCAAGTATGGTTCAAATGTTGAAATGGAGCATGAATATCTTAAAGAAGAAGATAATTCAAGATTATCTATATACTCATATGGCTGGGGTGCACCTTCTGGAACAAACAGAATAACATTTGACTTATTCAGTGAGCATTACCGTAATTGGAATGATAATCATGAAAGTTTGGATGTACCTGAATTACATGATGAGTATACACATGTTCCTTCATATCTGTATGGAACATTACGCAGAGATCCAGGTGGCCCTAGAAACTTCTTTGGAGAAACTCTTGAAAGATACTGGAACAATATTTATAATGCCAATGGTTCATTGGGTGGAGCTATTTGGGGTACTGTAGATGATGTATTCTTTATACCAGATGGAGAAGATGGTACAGGCGCTGAAGCAAATGGAACTGCTCAATGGGGTATTTTAGATAGCTGGGGAAGAGAAAAGCCAGAGTATTGGTTAACCAAGAAAGCCTATTCTCCAGTGGATATAACAAAAATTGAGTATGACAAACCTGATAAAAATGAAGTTTTGAATGTACTTGTTGAAAATAGATTTACTCATACCAATTTAATGGATATAACAGTTAAATGGAGCGTAGAGGACGAAAGTGGGAAAATTGAAAATATACCATCAATTATGCCAGGGGAAACGGGTATCCTTCAGGTTCCTGGTAGACAATGGTTGCTTGGTGATACAGTTAACCTTAAGTTTTTCTATGAAGATATGAACTTAGGACAAATAATGGTTGATGAATTCGACCTTCAAATTGGTGATGAGCGCCGTTATTTTGATACTTCAGTAGTCAATCAGCCTACTGTTAATGAAACAGCAGGTGAATTAATTATTGAAGGTAATGATTTTAAAGTAATTTTTGATAAGTCAACAGGTCTTATTATAGAAGGTAGTTATGACAATGAAACAGTAATTGTTGATGGTCCATTTATTAATCTATATGGTTCAGAAAATAATAGTGCTACGAAAGAATCCGAGCAAAGCTTTGACGTAAATACTTGGAGACTAAATAATTTTGAGCACAAGGTAGATGGTGAATATATTGTAGTTACCGTTGATGGAACATATTTAGATGATAATAGTTATACGAATGGAATTCTTAATGTTGTTTTTGAAATTCGTATTGATTATGAAGGTCTAATAACAACTACTTTTACTATTAATAATCCTCCCACATATAAAAATGTTGTAGAAGTTGGTGTTTCTTACTTGTTAAGCGATGCAGTTAGTGATGTTAATTGGGAACGAAATGGACTTTACAGCGTTTATCCAGATAATCATATTGGTCGACTAGCAGGAAGTGCAACTCGAACAAGAGAAGAAGGTGATGATCAATATGGAATAAAACCAGACTGGGATTGGTCTATGGATATGGTGGATTACTACCTGTATGGAAAAGAAGATCAAAGTAACAGAGGCACAAATGATTTTCGTAGTATGAAAGAGAATATCTATTTTGCATCTGCAGTATTAGATGATTCAGATACAAGATTAAGAGCTGAATCCAATGGGACAGAAGCAGTTAGACTTTCAGTTGCTAACAGCAATGATGGTTTTAAAACAGATGGTGTTCTATTTACTGTTAATACGGAGTGGAATTACCTTGTAGGTTGGGGCGGTTATCAGAAAGAAAATATTTCTTTAAAGAATGGATATAAGAATCAAATATCCATGCGTTTAACAGATAGCGACACAGAATATCTTGTGAAAAGATATGTCAATGCCAGCATAGCAAAAAATAAAAACGTAACTGTATCAAGTGAAAAAAGTAATGCTGATGGCTCTTATGCAGTTGATGATAATAATACTACAAGTTGGGTTGCTAATAGCAGTAACAATCAATTTATCTCCATTGACCTAGAAAAAGAATTCATAGTGGATATTGTTGACATTTTGTGGAGTAGTAATGACATTAATGGATATACAATAGATGGCTCAATGGATGGTAATAGATGGTTAACATTGGTTGACAAGAGAAATGAAGCCTTTATTCCTATGATGTCAAGTGATAGCTTTGAAGCCACTAAATTAAGATATATACGAGTTATGATCGATGGTTCAGAAAATGGTGCACTTCCAGGAATATGTGAGTTAAAAGTAGATGAATCTATTGATCAAGAGAACTATAAAGAAATTCCTCAAGCTGTTGGTGGGGTAACATATTACATCGATGCTGATACTGGTAATGATACTAATGATGGTACAACAGAGGTAACAGCTTGGAAAACATTAGAGAAACTCAATGCTAATGGCTTTATGCCAGGAGATAAGATATTATTTAAAACAGGTGGTGTTTGGTCAGGACAGTTATGGCCAAAAGGATCTGGTACCGAGAAAGATCCCATTATAATTGATCAATATGGCGAAGGTAATCAACGACCAATTATAAATGGTGGAGGTGTTGATACAGCGGTTCGTTTATATAATCAACAATATTGGGAAATCAACAATCTTGAAGTTACCAATATGGGTTCAGAAGAAACACAAAGAAGAGGTATTGGTATTTTTGCAAATAATGCAGGGACAATTGAACATATTCACATTAAGAACTGTTATGTACATAACGTTAATGGAGAAGATAATCCGGGTCAAGTGTCACAAGGTGGATTCAAAATGGATGTTAAATGGACAGGAGGTATTATTCTAACAGTTCTGCCAGGAGATATAAAAACAAAGTATAATGATGTTCTTATTGAGAATAATACAGTACGAGATGTAAGTAGAACGGGTATTCGTGCAGTTCAATCTTTCTTCTTTAACAGGGATAACGGAACAGAAGATTATTGGGCAGGTAGTACGAATGTAGTTATTCGTGGTAATGTTTTAGATACCATTGCAGGTGATGGTATAGTTGCCCAGACTTGTGACAGTCCATTGATAGAGCATAATGTTGCTAAAGATTGTGCAATGAATTCAAAACATGCAAATGTGGCTATATGGGATTGGAGCTGTAAAGATGCATTATTCCAATATAATGAAGCTTATTTGACTCATGGAACTAGAGATGGTCAAGGGTTTGATTGTGATTACTATAGTACAGGAACAACATTCCAGTATAATTATAGCCATGATAATGAAGGTGGATTTATGTTGGTTTGTAGTCCGAAGAATAGTACCATCAATTATCATTCAGTTATTCGTTATAATATTAGTGAGAATGATAGTAGTAGAACAATTCAATTAATGGGACCTGGAACACGATATACAAAAATTTACAATAATGTATTTTATGTTGGAGAAAATGTTGATAATGTACGTCTTACAGCTAATGACAATGGTTGGGAAGAGAACAGAGAAAAGTCAAAAGAAGCTTATTTCTTTAATAATATCTTCTATGTGAAAGGTAAAAATGCAACATTTGATACAAAGAGCAACTGGATTTATGACAGCAACTGTTATTTTGGTGTTAATGCACCCGCTGGGGATACTCATGCAGTTAATGAAGATCCAAAATTTATTAACCCTGGACATGTTGGAACTGTATTCAATGTAATAGACAAAAATTATGGACTTGATTACAACGGTTCAGATAGTTGGGATACTTCAGTATTCAACGGTTATCAATTACAAGAAGATTCTCCTTGTAAAGATGCAGGTAAAAATATTGAAGGGGTAAATATTACTAGCGACTTCTTCGGTAATGCATTGTATTATAATGTACCAGATATAGGTATTCATGAATTGGCTATTGGTACAAGTATACCACCTGTTGATATACCATCAATCAATGGTATTAATGTGGCACTTAATAAAACAGTAATTGCCACAGCAAATGAAACTGCTAATCCTAATTATCATGCAACAGATGGCAATCCATATACAAGATGGTGCGCAAATAACGGTGATGAAAATCACAGTATTACTGTTGATTTAGAAGACAGTATTAATCTTATTGGTAGTAGAATTAAATGGGAAGCACCATTAAGTGTTTATCAGTATAAGATTGAAGTATCTGAAGATAATCTTAATTGGAAAATGGTTGTTGATGAGACCAGTAACTTTGAGGCAGCTGCCTATCATGTAAATAACTTCCAAGTAACAGCTAGATATGTTAGGTTAACAATAACTGGACTGGAGAGTAATTCATGGGCAAGCTTATACGAATTTGAAATTTATAAAGCTAAAGACTCCAATAATCCAGATCCAGAACCCAATATTCCACATTCAGGAGGATCACACTCTAATAAGAAAAAAACAGATAAGGAAAAGCAAATTGAAATAATCAATAATGGTAAAATTATTTTAGAGTTAAATCAGACTGTTAATGATCAAGGGCAAGTTGAGGTTACAATTTCAGATTATTTAGTAGAGAAGGCTATTTCTCAAATGAAAAAAGATGATACAGAATTCTTAATTAATACCAGCAAAATGGATGATCAAGTATCAGGAATTATTCTTGAATTACCTGAAGCAATAATGGCATCTAATAAAGATATTGATTTAGGTATTCAAACAGGATTTGGTAAAGTTACATTACCAAATGAAGTTTTAAAGAGCAAAGAAATTCAAGAATTAGGTAAGGTTCAATTATATTTTAACAAAGGTGATATGAATAAATATAAAAAACTGGACAATCCGCTCAGAAAGTCGATTGGTGAAAGACCAATTATAGAACTATCCTTTAAAAAAGATGGTAAAGAAAAGCAGTGGAATAATAAAAAAGTTTCAGTTCTAGTATCTATTCCATATACTTTATTGCCAGGTGAGGCTGCAGAAAGAATTGTTGTCTGTAATATTGATGAGAATGGTAATTCTACTAAAATTCCTAACAGCAGATATAGCAAAGAAACTGGAACGGTAGAATTTAGGACTAAATATTTTAGTTCTTATGCTGTCTCTTATGATGAACTAAGTTTTAATGATATTTCTTCATGTTCATGGGCTGAAAATGAAATTGAAGTTTTAGCTGTAAAAGGAATTCTGAAAGGTACAGGCAATGGTAATTATTGTCCACAGTTAAATACTACACGAGCTGAATTTTTATCCATGTTGATTCGTACTCTAGAGCTTGATGCTGAATTTTATGATAATTTTGATGATGTTAGTAAGATGGGATATTATTATAATACTGTTGGAATAGCCAAAGAATTAGGTATCGTTAATGGGAATGGTCAGGGTAAATTCAATCCTAACAACATCATAACTAGGGAAGAAATGATGGTGATGGTTACAAGAGCTTGTAAATTAACTAATATTCATTTAAATAATGAAAAGGAAATAAAACAATTTACAGATTTCGATCAAGTTTCAGCCTATGCATTGGATAGTGTTGAAACGCTTATAGCCAGTGACATTATCAATGGTAATGAGAATAAAATAAATCCAAAAGGATACACAACAAGAGCTGAAGCAGGAGTGGTTATCTATAGAATTTACAATTATTCTTATTAGCAGTTATTAATAAAAGGGCCTGTCTCGCCAATAAGATGAAAATCTAGGGTTGAGATGCCCTTTTTTTAATAAGGTTAATATTTGTTCAAAATAGCCTTGTTTTAATATAGCATTTTGAGTGTAAAAATCATGGTTGGATTATCAGATAATTGATTGTTGACATAAAATATTACTGTTAATAAGTATCCACATTTTTTGGATAAAAATTGATACTATATTAGGTTATTCACAGAGTTATACACATTATCCACAGATATTATGGTATTTTTGGGACGAAAAAAGATAATTATCCACATGAAAAAACATAAATCTCTTTTATTTAGCAGAAAATTACGAATAGGAATAAATATAAATTTATATCAATTAAAAGGATTTATTGATTGAATATCGAATATAATAATATAGACTATTATATTATAAAAGTCTATGATATTTTGGAAGGAGTTGGTAGTATGCGCTACATCATAAGTGGAAAAAACATAGAAATAACCAAAGCATTAAGGGAAGCAACTATCGATAAGTTGAGTAAAATGGATAAATATTTTACTCCGGATAACGAAGCTCAGATAACAATGAGTGTTCAAAAATTAAGACATATAATAGAGGTGACGATTCCGATTAAAGGCAGTATAATCAGAGCAGAAGAATCAGCTGAAAATATGTATACTGCTATAGATAAAGTGGTTGATGTATTAGAAAGGCAACTTCTAAAACATAAAAATAAGTTAATATCAAGACAACATAGTGCTGGAACTTTTAAAAATGACTTTGTTAATGAAACCATGGAAGAAGACCTAGATGATAAAAAAATTGAGATAGTTAGAACTAAACGCTTTGCAATGAAGCCTATGGATATTGAAGAAGCATGTTTACAAATGGATTTATTAGGACATGACTTTTTTGTATTCATGAACAGTGATACAGAAGAAGTTAATGTGGTTTATAAAAGAAAAAATGGTACTTATGGGCTAATTGAACCAACACTTTAAAAAAATGGAACCTGGAAAGGTTCCTTTTTTAGTGCTCTTTTTATGCTATTATCATGAAAAAGATATTGGTGATAAAGAGATATTGCTAAAAAGTTGAATAATGTAAAGATTAGTGGTAAAATATTGAGGACTTATAAATTACATTAAATCATAAAATATAAATTAAATTCCAATAATACTATTAGGAGGTGCAATATGGGTAAATTATGTAGAAAATATATAACTATATCTGGGATTTTATTAATATATGCTATATGTCTACCATCAGCATTTATTTCTCATGCGCAGATAATTAAAGTACAAAATAATTCCACTATGCCCATACGTGCTAATGGTCAATGGAATCTAGAACAGGTTCTTAATGGAAGTGTATTCAAAGAATTAGAAAATACTATAGATAATAGATTAAACAAAAAAGATAAGTTTAAAAGAATATATAGTTTGATACAAAACTATCTAAATAATAAAATTGAGAATTCAAGGTTAATGTGTAACAAAGAATATACAAATACATATAAACCTGTTTTATTAGATAATAACATTAAAAGTGATATAATTACAGAAGATACCAATGATGGGTTAAATCAGATACCATTAACTTTCTACACTGATAGCAATAGTACTCTAGAAGAATATTTCAGGGTTAACTATAAATTAAATAGAAATGGAAAATATATTGAATATAAAGTTATATTAAGTAAAATGAATATAAAACATACTTCCACTGAAAATACAATATGAAAAATTAAAAGTGAAAGGTGAAAATAAATGAAAAAATTATTTGAAAAAGTATTTGGAACACATAGTGATAAAGAGATAAAGAGAATAATACCATTAGTAGATAAAATAGAAGCTTTAGAACCAGAAATGGAAAAATTAACTGATGACCAGTTAAAAAGTAAAACCAATGAATTTAGAGAAAGATTAAAAAAAGGTGAAACATTAGACGATATATTAATTGAAGCCTATGCTGTTGTTAGAGAAGCTTCAAAGCGTACAGTAGACATAAGACCTTATAGAGTCCAATTGATAGGAGCTATAATACTCCATCAAGGTAGAATAGCTGAGATGAAAACTGGAGAAGGTAAAACATATGTAGCTCCTTTTGCAGCATACTTGAATGCTTTAGAAGGAAAAGGGGTACATGTAGTTACTGTCAACGATTACTTAGCTAAACGTGATGCTGAAAATATTGGTAGAATACATGAATTTCTTGGATTAACAGTAGGTGTTATAGTTAACGGAATAGATAATGAAGAAAGAAGAGAAGCATATAACTGTGATATTACATACGGTACCAATAATGAGTTTGGATTTGACTACCTTAGAGATAACATGGTTATATATAAAAAAGAAATGGTACAGAGAGATTTGAACTTTGTTGTTATTGATGAGGTCGACTCTGTATTAATTGATGAGGCAAGAACACCATTGATTATATCTGGTAACAGCAGTAAATCAACTCATTTATATCAACAGGCAGATATAATAGCTAGAAGATTACAAAAAGGTAAGGTAATAGGAGAAATATCCAAGATGAGTGCCTTACTTAATGAAGAGATTCAAGAAGAAGGAGATTTTGTAGTTGATGAAAAAGCAAAATCAGTATCTCTTACTGCTGATGGTATCAAAAAAGTTGAACAATTCTTCCAAGTAGATAACTTAGCAGATCCAGAAAATATGGAAATACAACACCATGTTATATTAGCGTTAAAAGCACATAATACTATGTATAAAGATAAAGATTATGTTATAAAAGAAGAAGAAATAATTATTGTAGATGAGTTCACTGGACGTTTAATGCCAGGAAGAAGATATTCTAATGGATTGCATCAAGCAATTGAAGCAAAAGAAAGTGTTAGAGTAAGAAGAGAAAGTAAAACTCTTGCAACAATAACTTTCCAGAATTATTTCAACAAATACGATAAAAAATCTGGTATGACTGGTACAGCATTAACTGAAGAAGAAGAATTCAGAGAAATATATGGTATGGACGTAATAGCTATACCAACTAATAAACCAATAGTAAGAAAAGACCAACCAGACCAAGTTTATAAATCACATCGTGAAAAGGTAAATGCTGTCATCGATGATATTGCAGAATGTTATGATAGAGGACAACCAGTATTGGTCGGTACTATAACAATAGAATCATCAGAAGAATTAAGTAAGATGCTTAGAAAAAAAGGAGTCGTACACAAAGTACTTAATGCAAAATATCATGAGAGAGAAGCTGAGATTGTAGCAATGGCGGGTCAAAAAGGTGCTATTACCATAGCAACCAATATGGCTGGTCGTGGTACTGATATTAAATTAGGTGAAGGTGTTATTGAAACTGGTGGACTCAAAATTATTGGTACAGAACGTCATGAATCCAGACGTATAGACAATCAGTTAAGAGGTCGTTCAGGACGTCAAGGAGACCCTGGTGAATCTAAGTTCTATATCTCATTAGATGATGACTTGATGCGTCTATTCGGTTCAGAGAGAATGAAAAATACAGTTACAAGATTAGGGCTACCTGAAGGAGAACCAATCGCAGCAGGTATCTTATCAAACGCAATAGAGAATGCTCAGAAAAAAGTTGAAGGAAATAACTTCTCCATAAGAAAGCACTTACTTGATTATGACCAAGTAATGAATGAGCAAAGAGAGATTATATATGGTGAAAGAAAGAAAGTTCTTCAAGGGGACAACATGAGAGATTTCATCATGAGTATGATAAAAGAAGTTATTGGCAGATTTGTTGATACTCATGCTGGAGAAGAGCAAGAATTTGATGAATGGGATATACCAGGACTCATGGAGTCTTTGAATGAGATTATACCGATAAGATCAATTCATACAACAGAAGAAGAAAGAGAATCCTTGACTAAGGACAAATTCACAGAAAAATTATATGAAATAGCAGCTAAACTATATGAAGATAAGGAAAACGAATTTGACGAAGAAGAATTCATGCGTGAAGCTGAACGTGTTATCCTATTAAAAGCTATAGACCAAAAATGGATGGATCACATTGATAACATGGACCAAATGCGTCAAGGTATAGGACTTAGAGCTTATGGTCAAAGAGATCCTTTAGTAGAATATAAATTCCTTGGATTTGATATGTTTGAAGAAATGTCCAATAATATACAGGAAGCTACACTTAGAGCTCTATATCGTATAAGACCAGCAAGAAAAATAGAGAGAGAAAGAGTAGCCAAGGTTACATCAACTAACAGGGGCGAACAACAAGCGGCTAAACAGCCTGTACGAAGAAAAGAAAGAAAAGTAGGAAGAAACGAGTTATGCCCATGCGGTAGCGGTAAAAAATATAAATACTGTTGTGGTAGAAACCAATAGGCATGATGGTAAGATTTAATGTGGTAAAAAAATGATAGAGGTGATAAAATGCTAGAACTAGAACAAAGCAAATTAGAACTCCAAGCCTACAAAAAGAAATTAGATGAAATGAGTGTTTCACTTTGACTTGGTCAATGTAAAGAACAAGATAGAAGAACTAGATGCCAAGGTTGCATCAGAAGAATTCTGGAACGATGCTGAAAATTCAGGAAAAGTATTAAAGGAAATTAAACAGTTAAAAGATAAAGTGGACAACTATAATAATCTTGTACAAGAATATGAAGATATTGAAACTCTCATTGAAATGGGAATAGAAGAAAATGATGATGAAATTATCAAAGAGGTTTCATCATCGTTAAAGGAATTTATTAATGATTATGAAGAACTTAGAACTAGGACACTTTTATCTGGAGAATATGATGGTAATAATGCCATAATATCTTTACATGCTGGTGCTGGTGGAACAGAATCTTGCGACTGGGTAAGTATGTTGCTTAGAATGTATACCAGATGGGCAGATGATAAAGGTTACAAAATAGAAACACTGGATTATCTGGATGGTGAAGAAGCAGGAGTTAAATCTGTAACTATTCAAATAAACGGAGAAAATGCCTATGGTTATCTAAAATCAGAAAAAGGAGTTCATCGTTTAGTAAGAATATCTCCTTTTGATTCATCAGGTAGAAGACACACATCATTTGCATCATTGGATGTCCTACCAGAGATAGATGATGATATTGATTTGGAAATAAACGATGAAGACATTAAGATAGATACTTATCGTGCAAGTGGAGCAGGTGGACAACATATTAACAAAACAGATTCAGCTGTTAGAATAACTCATATACCTACAGGTGTAGTTGTTCAATGTCAAAATGAACGTTCACAACACAAGAACAAAGATAGAGCTCTGAAGATGTTAAAAGCCAAGTTATATGAAATAAGAAGACAAGAACAAATGGCTAAAATGGAAGGAATAAGAGGGGAAGTCAAAGAGATAGGTTGGGGCAGCCAAATACGTTCATATGTGATGCATCCATACAGTATGGTAAAAGATCATAGAACTAATGCAGAAACTGGTAATGTACAAAGTGTAATGGATGGAAAGATAGATCTATTCATTAATGCTTATTTACAATGGTTAGCCCTCTAAATCAAGGATTCTATAATTAGATGCTAAAAATTACAAAAGGAGTGAAGAATATGTCTACAATGCAACAGGTTATATTTAAGCTTGATAAAGAAGAATATGGTTTGGATATAATGAAGGTTATAACAATTGAAAAATATCAAGAAGTTGTCAAAACACCAAATACTCCAGAGTATATAACAGGTATCATTAACCTTAGGGGTAGCGTATTACCGGTATACAGCTTAAGAAAGAAATTTCATCTAAAAGAAAAAGAATCAGATGAAAATACGAAAATTATCGTAACAGTGACTAATGGTATGAAAATAGGATTTATTGTTGATTCCGTACAGGAAATACTAAATATCGAAGATAAAAATATTGAGGAAGCTCCAAAAATAGTAACAGGAATCAATAGGAAGTACATTAAAAGTATTGCTAAGATGGAACAGCGAATGGTTATTCTAATAGATATAGACTTGATTATATCAGAAGAAGAACAATTAGAACTAGGAAAAGTATCTAAGGAACAAGAATAATTATACATACTTGACGTTAATCCAATAAATTATCTTTTAACTGAATTAATATTAATAACTAATAGAAACTTGTGTTTATCATAGCACAAGTTTTTTGGTTTCTAAATATATGAAACGACTATGGAACATATGAAATACTAGAATTTTCAATTGCATTAATGAAAATCCTGACTTATTTTATACATATCCCTTGTATTTTTATTAAATTAGTGGTATAATCTCCGTAATAAAAACAAATGTTTTTAATAGAAAAACAACGAAGGTGATGAAATGCCTGATACAGCAAGTTATTATATTATTAAGAGAAAAGCTTTACCAGAAGTATTCTTGAAGGTTGTTCAAGCTAAAAAGCTTTTGGAAAAAGAAAAAGCAATAACGATACAAGAAGCAGTAGATTCTGTTGGAATAAGTCGTAGCTCGTTTTATAAATACAAAGACACAATATTTCCTTTCTACGATAATTCAAGAGGAAGAGCTATAACTGTTGCTCTCGGTCTTGATGACGAACCAGGACTACTATCATGCATATTAAATATTATTGCCCAGTACAAGGCAAATATACTGACAATACATCAAACAATACCTATTAACGGTGTGGCCAACATAACATTAAGTATGGAAATACTTCCAACATCTGGTGATATACAAGAAATGATTATGTCATTAGAAAGTCATGAAGGAATACATCAAGTAAAAATATTAGCTAGGGAGTGAGATAAATGGTAGATGTTGCAATATTAGGATACGGTACAGTTGGTTCAGGAGTAGTAGAAGTACTTACAACTAATAAAGACAGTATCAATAAAAGAGCAGGAAAGAAGATTAACCTCAAATACGTATTAGACTTAAGAGATTTCCCAGGATCACCAATAGAGGATATACTAACAAAAAATTATGAAGATATTCTTAATGATCCAAGTGTTAAGGTAATTGCTGAAGTTATGGGTGGCGTAGAGCCTGCATATACTTTTGTAAAAAAAGCCTTATTAAGTGGCAAAAGTGTCGTTACTTCTAATAAAGAGTTAGTGGCACGCCATGGAGCAGAACTACTTAAAATAGCAAGAGACAAAAACATTAATTTCCTATTCGAAGCTAGTGTGGGTGGTGGAATACCTATTATAAGACCACTTAATCAATCACTAACTGCTGACGAAATATATGAAATCACTGGAATACTAAATGGTACAACTAACTTCATACTAAGTAAAATGGCAGACGAAGGACTGGATTTTGAGACTGTATTAAAAGAAGCGCAAGATAAAGGTTATGCAGAGCGAAACCCAGAAGCAGATGTTGAAGGGTTCGATGCTTGTAGGAAAATAGCTATACTTTCTTCACTTGCTTTTGGTATGCAAGTTGATTTTGAAGACATATACACAGAAGGTATAACAAAAATATCAGATATTGATATGAAATACGCCAAACAATTAGGATACGATATAAAATTATTGGCAACAAGTAAGAAAAAAGATGAAAAAGTATACGCTATGGTTTCGCCAATGATGATTGGAAAAGATCATCCATTATCAAATGTCAATGGAGTTTTTAATGCTATATTTGTTAAAGGAAATGTTATTGGAGACGTTATGTTCTATGGTAAAGGTGCAGGTAAATTACCTACAGCTAGTGCAGTTGTAGCAGACATTGTTGATGCTGTAAAACATCTTGAAAGGAATATAGTTTCATTTTGGAGTACTAAGAAGATGGAGTTAATGAGTGTGGATAATGTTTCAACAAGATGCTTTATTAGATTAGTGCCTAAAAGTTTAGATATGGTACGTAATCAGATAAAAGAGATATTTGGTGATGTACAGTATGTAAAAATTGACGATAAAGTTGATGAGATAGCATTTATTACTGATGCATTCAAAGAAGGAAGATTAAAAGAGAAAATTAATGACCTTAATACTAAAAATATTGTATCAAAAGTATTAAGTGTAATAAGAATAGACAAGTAATGAATACTTAACAATGAACATATCTACCGCCTGACAGCGAAGGGATGATAATATATGAAATATGTTGTAATACTAGGAGACGGTATGGCTGATGAACCTGTAAAGCAATTAGGAGACAAAACACCTTTACAGGTAGCTGATAAAGAAAATATCGATTCATTAGCAAAAATGGCAGAAGTTGGATTAGTAAAGACTATTCCAGATGGATTAGCACCAGGAAGTGATACTGCTAATTTATCAGTATTAGGATATGATCCTCAGAAATATTATACTGGAAGATCACCACTAGAAGCTCTAAGTATTGGGGCTGATATGGAAAGTAATGATGTTAGCTTTAGATGTAATCTAGTAACATTAAGCGAAGATGGTTCATACGAAGACAAAACTATAATTGATCATAGTTCTGATGAAATAACAACTGAGGAAGCAGATGAATTAATAAAATATCTAGAAAAGTACTTAGGAAATGATACAATCAAATTCTATACAGGAACTAGTTATAGACATGCTATAATATGGCATAAAGGTAGTACAGATGTGAATCTTACACCCCCTCATGATATATTAGAAAAAAAAGTAAAAAAGTATTTACCAAAAGGAACTAATTCCGATAAAATAAAACAAATGATGGTGTTAAGTAATGAATTACTTAAGAATCACCCTATTAACATAAGAAGAAAAGAAAAAGGATTAAGACCTGCAAACTCCATATGGATATGGGGGGAAGGGACTAAACCAACGTTAAAATCCTTTAGTGATAAATATAATAAAAAAGGTGCTATGATATCAGCTGTTGATCTATTAAAAGGGATAGCTATAGCAGCTAAAATGAAAAATATTGAAGTTGAAGGTGTTACTGGTAACATTAATACCAATTTTCGAGGTAAGGCAAAAGCTGCAATTGATGCTTTAAAATCTGGTCAAGACTTTGTATATGTACATATGGAAGCACCAGATGAATGTGGACATAGAGGGGAAATCGATAATAAAGTAAAATCAATTGAACTTATAGATAGGGAAGTTGTCAAATACATAAAAGAGGAACTTGATAAACTTGAAGATGACTATAAGATAATGATACTACCTGACCATCCTACACCTCTAGCCATTAGAACACATACAAATAAGGCAGTTCCTTATTTAATATATGATAGTTCTAGAAAAATTGAATCTAATGTAAAATATGATGAAGAATCATGTAAACTAAAGGGAAATGTATTTATGAAAGGCCATGAACTAATGGACTATTTCTTAAAATAATACATACACTATTAGATACCTAAAGAGGAGGAAACAACTTGTTAATAGTAAAGAAATTTGGAGGTAGTTCTGTAGCAAATAAAGAAAGAGTATATAATGTTGCAGAAAGAATATTAGAAGATTATAAAAAAGGTAATGATGTCGTTGTAGTTTTATCAGCACAAGGAGATACTACAGACGAATTAATAGCAAAAGCAAAAGAAATTAATCCAAATCCTTCAAGAAGAGAAATGGATATGATTCTTACAACAGGTGAACAACAATCTGTAGCACTGATGTCTATGGCATTACAGAATTTAGGATACCCAGCAATATCACTAAATGCTTATCAAGTAAAGATGCATACAACATCTGTTTATAGTAATGCAAGACTCAAAAGAATAGATGCTGAAAGAATAAATTTAGAACTTGAAAGAAAGAATATTGTACTTGTGACAGGATTCCAAGGTATTAATAAATATGATGATATAACTACTTTGGGTAGAGGTGGTTCAGATACAACAGCAGTAGCAATAGCAGCTGAACTTAATGCTGATAAATGTGAAATATATACAGATGTAGATGGAGTTTATACTGCTGATCCTAGAGTTGTTAAAGACGCAGTTAAATTAAATGAAATTACCTATGATGAAATGTTAGAATTAGCTTCACTTGGTGCAAAAGTTCTTCATAACCGATCAGTAGAACTTGCCAAGAAATATGGTGTAGATTTAGTTGTACGCTCAAGTTTGACAAAAGCTGAAGGAACCATTGTTAGGGAGGAATGTAAAATGGAAAAAATGTTAGTTAGCGGCGTTGCTGCGGATAAGAATGTTGCTAGAGTTGCTGCAATTGGAATTAAAGATGAACCAGGAAAAGCGTTCGGACTATTTTCTATACTTGCAAAACATAATATCAATGTTGATATTATCTTACAATCAATAGGAAGAAACAATACAAAAGATATATCATTCACAGTACCTAGAGATGCATTAGAAGACACTAAAAAAATTCTTCAGGATAATCTTTCAAGAATATCTGCTGAAAGAATAGAATATGATGATTCAGTCTCAAAAGTATCTATTGTAGGTGCAGGTATGGCTTCTAATCCTGGAGTAGCAGCAGTAATGTTTGAAAGTCTATATGACGCTGATATTAACATAAAGATGATATCAACTTCTGAGATTAAGATCTCAGTACTTATTAACGAAAAGGATACTGATAGTGCTGTTAATGCTATACACGAAGGTTTCAAAGATAGATTCTAAGAATGTATGATTAAAATAATTGCTATACTTATATAAGAAAGTTGATCTTTATAAAAAGGGTAACTTTCTTTTTTAATTATTATCCTTGTCCTGTAAGTATCATTAATATATAATATTTAATAGAGTTTACAGTAAAGGAGCTAGTAGGTTATGGATATATTAAAAGTACTAGAAAAGGAATTAGATATCAAGGCTTGGCAGGTTGAAGCAACAGTCAAGTTAATTGATGAAGGCAATACTATTCCTTTTATTGCAAGATACCGTAAGGAAATGACAGGATCTCTGAGTGATGAGATATTACGTGAATTTAACGATCGTCTTACGTATCTAAGGAATTTAGAAGCTAAGAAAGAACAAGTTATCGCTAGTATTGAAGAGCAGGGAAAATTAACTGCTGAACTTAAGAATTCTATACTATCAGCCAAAACATTAGTAGAAGTTGATGATCTCTATAGACCATATAGACCAAAAAGAAGGACAAGAGCCACTATAGCTAAAGAAAAAGGATTAGAACCATTAGCTATAAAAATATGGATGCAGAATCTAAAATCACCTGTAGAAGATATCGCTATAGAATATATCAATGAAGAAAAAGATGTAAAAACTTCTGAAGATGCAATAAATGGGGCAAAAGATATACTTGCTGAAATGATATCTGATGAAGCAGATTTTAGGAAAGAAATCAGAAGAAGAACCTTCACAAAAGGTAAATTAGTTGTGAAAGCAAAAGATAAAACAGTTGAATCGGTTTTTGAAATGTATTATGAATATGATGAAGAGATCAAGAAAATAGCCCCTCATAGAATATTAGCAATAAATAGAGGAGAAAAAGAAAAGATATTAGTTGTTAAGATAGAAGCACCTATACAAGAAATAGAAAGTTATCTTAGAAATAAAGTCATTAGAGATTCTAATATATATACAACTCCAGTACTAGAAGATGTTATTTCTGACAGTTACAAAAGATTGATTTCACCAGCTATTGAGAGAGAAATAAGATCTGACTTGACAGAAAATGCTGAAGAAGGAGCTATAAAAGTATTTGGTAAGAATTTGGATCAATTGCTTATGCAACCACCTATTGTAGGAAAAGTAGTACTTGCTCTAGACCCGGCCTTTAGGACTGGATGTAAAATAGCAGTAATAGATGGGATAGGTAAAGTATTAGATACTACAGTGGTTTACCCAACACCACCACAAAATAAAATGAAAGAAGCTAAGATTAAATTAAAGGCATTAATTGAAAAACATGATGTAGATATTATAGCTATTGGTAATGGTACTGCATCAAGAGAATCAGAACTATTTGTTGCAGAAATGTTAAAAGAAATAAATAAAAATATTCATTATATAATCGTTAATGAAGCTGGAGCATCAGTTTATTCAGCATCTAAACTTGGCACAGAAGAATTTCCACAATTTGATGTTGCGTTAAGAAGTGCAGTATCCATAGGAAGGAGATTACAGGATCCACTAGCAGAGTTAGTTAAGATTGATCCAAAATCTATTGGTGTAGGACAATATCAACATGATATGAACCAAAAAAGATTAGGAGAAACATTGACGGGCGTAGTTGAAGACAGTGTTAACAAAGTAGGGGTCGATCTAAATACTGCATCACCATCCTTATTAGAATATATTTCCGGTATAAGTAAAACGATAGCAAAAAATATTGTGAGCTATAGGGAAACAGAAGGTAGATTCACTAATCGTAAACAATTGTTAAAAGTGTCAAAATTAGGTCCAAAAGCATATGAGCAATGTGCAGGATTCTTAAGGATAGTAGGTGGAGATAATCCTCTTGATAACACAGGTGTTCACCCAGAATCATATACTGCCAGTAAACAATTGATTGATGAAATAGGTAATACCATAGAAGACTTAAACAGTAATAAAATAAATGGAATCAATAGTAAAATTAATAATGTTGAAGACATGGCTGATAAACTAGGAGTAGGAGTACCAACATTAAGAGATATCATCAAGGAATTAGAAAAACCTGGACGTGACCCTAGGGAAGAAATGCCAAAACCAATACTAAGAACTGATGTATTAGAAATGGAAGATCTACAAGAAGGTATGGTCTTAAAAGGAACTGTCAGGAATGTTATTGATTTTGGAGCATTTATTGATATCGGAGTTCACCAAGACGGATTAGTGCATATATCTGAAATGGCAGACAAATATATTAAACACCCTCTAGAAGTTGTGGCTGTAGGAGATATAATTAATGTAAGAGTAATGAATGTTGATCTCAAGAAGAAGAGAATTGCTCTATCAATGAAGCTATAATATTATTAATAAAGATTTAACCACATATTAAGGGACTGTCTCATAATAATTGATTGTAATCAGACAGTCCTTATTAATTTTAATAACGAGTATGTATAATCTAAAGTTATTTATTGTTAATTGTATAGATAGCTAGAAAATAACAGTTTTATTTCTTCCAGAATTTTTAGCTTGATATAGAGCTGTATCAGCATTATTTAATAAATTGCTAATACAGTCACTGTTACATTTGGAATTCTCTAACATTGACATTCCAATACTAATAGTAATTTGGATAGTATATCCCCCTATTGTTAGAGCTAAATTTTCAACCTTTTTCCTTATTTTTTCAGCAATCATAAATGCATTATCTCGATTGTAACCAGTTAAAATAATTGCAAATTCTTCACCACCGATTCTACCAAATAGATCTTTTTCTCCAAGTACGCTAGTACAGGTTTTTACAAGTTCTTTTAATACTTCATCACCGATACTATGTCCATAGTTATCATTTACTTTTTTGAAATAATCAATATCTAGCATAAGTAAAGATACAACATCCCCAGTTAATCTTGCATAAGCTATAAAACCTTCTGCGGTTTTAAGGAAATGCTGACGGTTATAAGAACCTGTCAGATAATCAGTTGTAGCCATTTTATAGAGGCTGTCCTGCAGCTCTTTCCTCTCAGTTATATCTTCTGCTACACCTACTAACCTAACAATTTCATTATCTTTATTCTTTACGGGAAAAGCTCTAGAATATATCCATCTAATACTGTTGTCTGGTTTAATAATTCTAAATTCTATTTGAGAAATGCTGCCAGTTTCAATTAGATTTTTAAAAGAAGATTTAACATTTGCCACATCATCAGGATGAATAGAAGCATAAAAATTAGTAAGACCGTTTTCATTATCCCATTTCTGACCAGAGATATGTTCAAAAGCAGAACTAATATATAACATATCATTGCTGTTAACATTTTTGACCCAAAAAATATCATTAGTATTTTCCAGTAATTGTTGAAAATTAGTTTCAACTTCCATAAGTTGTTTCTGTATTTGTAATTTATCAGTTATGTCATGCCCTGAACTTAATGTACCGATAATATTTCCACATTCATCTTTTAAGATAGAATTAGACCACATAACTATACGTTTTTCACCAGATTTAGTTAAAAGGGGGTGATTATATATTTCTTGATTTTGGCTAACAAATCCTTTCATTAAAGTATTAAATATACTTTTTATCTTCGACCTGATGCTAGATGGTAAGGCTATATCAAACCAATTCTTTCCAATCAAGCAATTACTGTCACTGGCTAAGAGAGCTCCTAAAGATTTGTTAACGAAATTAATATTTCCTGTGTTATCAAGAGCAACAAAATAATTAGAAGAAGCATTTATATACTTTTTGAACTGTTCGGATTCTATTAATTTTTTATCATATGTAAAATCAGTAATACATCTTATTGTTACAAAAGTAAAAGTATCATTATTATCCCTATGATTACTGATTGAAATTTCTGCTTCAAATTCTGTTAAATTACTTTTGATACATACAAAATTAAATGTTCTATTACAATTATTATCAATTGAATTAAGTATCTTATGAAATTCAACAACAGATGATAGTCCATTTGGTTGATTATTAGGAAATATAATAAAATTAAATTGATCTATAATATCTTCTTTAGATTTGTAGTTAAAAAGATTAACCATCTTATCATTACAGTCTATTATTTTTTTATCTTTTATAATCATGAATGCATTATTGTTATGATGAAAAAAATTCAAATATAAATTTGGATTATTAATCATAGGCTATGCAGTCCTTTCAGTATATTCTAAAGTCATAAGTAGTAAATTATCAACTACATATTCAAACTATAATTATCTTTAAAATTGTATATATATATTATATCGTACATAACTATATTTAACAATTAATATACATAAATTTTATGATATTAACAAAAATTTAATAATGCTAATGAGTGGATTCAATATATTAAATTAAAACATTAATAAAATTAATAAATATATTAAAAATATCAAAATGAATATTGACAAAATTAATTTAGTGGTATATATTATTAATATAAGATGATTAATTATTATTAATGAGGTGAAAAAATGAAATATAAAGCACCAGGGAAATGTCCAGTTTGTGGTGAGAAATTAGAAATAACAAAATTAAATTGTCCAAAGTGTTCTACATCAATTGAAGGAGAATTCAGACCATGCAGGTTTTGCAGATTACCAAAAGATGAACTTGAATTTATTAATACATTTATTATGTGCAGAGGTAACATTAAGGATGTTGAAAAAGAATTAGGGATATCATATCCTACTGTTAGAAGTAAGCTGGATTCTGTAATAAAATCTTTAGGACTAGAGGATGAAAGTAAAAAAAGAAGTGAAAGAAGAGAAGCTATTTCTCATAAGAGGGATTCCTTAAACGAGTTAAAAGAATTAAAACAACAGATATTAGATAAGTTGGCTAATGGAGAATTAACTACAAAAGAAGCTATGGATAAAATTAAAGAATTAAAAATCTAGATAATTTGGTTCGAAAAATAGGGTGATATTAATATTATTAGAGAAAGGATTGTTAGTATGAGTGAAGAAAAGAAAATTTTAGAAATGATTGAAAAAGGTCAAATTACTGCTGAAGAGGGTATGGAATTATTGCAAGCGTTAAGAGATGTAGACATAGAGCAGGAAGAAGTTTTAATTGAAGAATATAAAGCACCTGTTCAAAAAAGGGAATTCAAATTTTTACGAATAAAAGTCACAACTGAAAAAGGTGAAACAAAAGTCAATGTCAATATACCAATAAAACTAATTAAAGCTATAGGTGGAATATTACCACAAGCTAATAATTTAATCCCAGAGGATGTTAAAAGCCAAATGAACGAAAAAGGTATTAATCTAGGGTCTATAGATCTTAATAAAATATTAAATGCTTTGGAATCAGGTGAATTAGAAGATACGGTATTGGTGGATGTAGAGACTTATGATGAAGAAGATGGGAAAACTCAGGTAAAAATATATGTGGAATAGAGCCAGGCTGCTTAAGATAAACATCAAATCCAAAAAAACCAAAATAGTTATTCCTGTACCGTTATTCATATTTAGTCAGTTGTTGGATTGTACTATGGATTTGTTAGCAATTATTGCTTTTTTTACTCCAAGTATCAATATTAAAATAAAAAGCAGCAAATACAACTTAAAAGAAATTTTAATAACTGTATATAAGATATTAGAATCACTAAAAGAAATTAAATATTGTAAACCCTTTGATTTTGTTGATATCAAGACAAAGGAAGATATAGTTAAAATAAGTTTGAAGTAAAAAGGAGTGTGGTATTATGTTAGATACTAATTTACATTATTACAGTGTATTTGGTAATATACAGCCTAATAGAAGTATTAAAGATTATAAAGAGATGTTACTTAGAGAACAGTTCATTAGATTAAACAAAAATACTAATGTAAAATATAGAAACAAGTCTAAAACTAATATATAAAAAGGAGAATAACAGTGAATAGAATATGCTATAAATATATACTATATGTGCTGGTATTTATTATGAGTCCATATGTCTTTCAAGGGGTAAGTCTTGAACATCCATCTACAGCACTTATAGCAGCACTGGTTTTTGTTTTGGTGAATACTTTAATAAAACCGTTATTATTACTTGTTACACTGCCTATCAATATAATAAGTTTTGGATTATTCAGCTTAATTATTAATACTTGGATGATAATGTTGATGGATAAGATGGTAGGCGGGATAAATATATCAGGATTTTGGTTATCTGCGTTAATTGCATTAATAATAACTTTGTTGAATGAAGTGTTACTTGATGAAAAAATAACAAAAAGAAGATATAGGAAAAGTTGAATTATATTGTAAGTAAGTCAGAAAAACAATAACCTTATTGACAATTATATAATAATAAAATATAATATAGATGGTAGTAAGAAACATAATAACAATAAAACTTAATATTAAAATTCTTCAGGGCAGGGTGTAATTCCCGACCGGCGGTTATAGTCCGCGAGCCTAATGGCTGACTTGGTGTAATTCCAAGACCGACAGTATAGTCTGGATGAGAGAAGAGATTAAATTTATTATTTATGATAAATAACACCTTGGAGATATTTCAAAGGTGTTTTTTTATTTATTTAATCGCGGTCCAGAAGATTTTTATGGAAGGAGAAAAAAATGGAAAAAATAAATAAGTTTCATATCCATGGAACAAATAGTGGAAAGTCAGAAAGATTCAATACCATGTATCTAGTAAAAATTGCTTTATTATCTGCAATAGCATACATCATATTTTTATTTGAATTCCCGCTGCCTTATTTTCCACCTTTCTTAGAAATTGATTTCAGTGATACGGTAGCAATTTTGGGTGGAATAATATTAGGTCCTATGGCAGCTGTTATAATTCAATTTATAAAGAATCTACTTAGATTGTTGCTTATGAATTCAGGTACAGGTGGAATAGGTGAATTGGCTAATTTATTAGTTGGAATAGCTTATGTATTACCATTCTGTCTTATATTCAGACGAAATAATTTAAAAAGATTTATTGGTGGTAGTGTAGCTGCAATCATCATTATGACAGTTATAGCAGGGCTTGTTAATTATTTTATTAATATTCCTGTATATCTAGGCAGTACACCACATGCTGAGAAAATGAATATGATATATTCTTTCTATGTTCCTTTTAACCTTGTAAAAGGAGTTATAGTTACCATAGTTAGTTATGCAGCAATTAAAGCATTTAGACAAGTAATAAATAAGCTGCAATAATAGAATAAGAATTTATAGAGACCTAGATTATATCTAGGTTTTTTTGTTAATAAATATTAATGAAGAATAATTTTTTACAACAATAAAATAAAACAGTGAGACTAGTTTTGTACTAGCTAAATTCTTGTAAAAGTGCTATAATACCTATCAAAAGATATTGTTAAATAATTGGAGGTCAATATGGCAACGAAAAAAAAGAATAAAAATAAGAATAATAATAACAATAATACTAAAAATGACAAGAATATAAATAACACCATTAAGAAAAATAATAATGATAAAACTAATATAAAAAATAATAAAGACATCAAAAAGAATACTGAGATAGAATTAAGTATAAAAATAGGGGACAAAGATATGTTCTACTTTATGCTGGGACATGTTTATTCAAAATTAAGCAGTAAAATAACCTTATTATTTAGCGTAGTATGTCTTATACTATTTCCTATATCCTTTTTATGGAAAGATACTTTTATGACTCTTGTATTGTTGTTTGGAGCATTGACTTATCTTGTTATTTCTCCGTTAATGCTATATCTACAATCAAAAAAACAAGTTGCAACAAATCCAGTATTCAAAGAACCGATTATATACAAAATCAATGATGAAGGTTTTTATGTATCACAAGCAGGTGAGTGGATAGAATTTCTTTGGGAGAATCTATACAAAGTGGTTCAAAGAAAGTATAATATACTATTTTACATAAGTAAGGATCAAGCGTTCATTATTCCAGTCAGACTAATAGAAGATGGAAAAAACATAGTTAAAATAAAACAAATAGTATCTAATAAAATGGATACATCCAGATATAAATTTACGCAAGAAAAGAATGAAGGGAAGATTTGATTGATATATAAATCATTTTCAGCAGAGGAAACTAAAAAAATCGGTAAGGAACTTGGACAGGATGCAAAAAAAGGTCAGATATATTGTCTTATAGGTGATTTAGGAGTAGGAAAAACAGTGTTTACTAAAGGTTTTGCAGAAGGACTTGGAATTGACGAACATATTACTAGTCCAACATTTACTATAGTGAACGAATATTATTCTGACAAATTGATTTTTAATCATTTTGATGTCTATAGAATAGATGATCCTGATGAAATGTATGAAATAGGTTATGAAGAATATTTTTATAATGATGGAGTATGTTTGATAGAATGGGCAAATTTAATAGAAGAAATAATACCAGAAGAAGCAATATGGATTAATATAGAGAAAGATTTGGACAAGGGTTTGGATTACAGACAAATAACCATTGCTGGAGGAATAAACAGATGAAAGTTTTAGCCATAGAAAGTTCTGCTGTAGCTGCATCTATTGCTGTTGCAGAAGATGACAAGTTACTATGCGAATATACAACGAATTATAAGAAAACACATTCACAGACTTTAATGCCAATGATAGAAGAAGTTACCAATATGATTAATCTCGATCTTAGTGAATTAGATATAATAGCAGTTTCAAAAGGACCAGGCTCCTTTACAGGATTAAGAATTGGTGTTGCGACGGCTAAGGGGTTGGCTCATACCTTGGAAATTCCTATAGTTGGAGTACCAACTCTGGACGCTTTGGCTTACAATATTGCATGTACAGATAAAATAATATGTCCATTAATGGATGCCAGAAGAAGTCAGGTATATACTGGATTATATTCATATAAAAATAATATTTTTAATACTGTTTTACCTAGTACAGTTGTTCCGGTAGAAGATATATTTGAAGAGATTAAAAAATTAAGTAGAGAAGTTATTTTTTTGGGAGATGGTGTAGCTCCTAATATTGATAGAATAAAAAATAATTTCTCTGATAACGAATATGTATTAGCCCCTTTAAATAATAATATACAAAGAGCATCCTCAGTAGCTGCTTTGGGCATATTAAATGCATTAAAGGGAGAGTCGGAAAGTTATATGAACTTCAAACCTATCTATCTAAGAAAGTCCCAGGCAGAAAGGGAATTTGAAAGGAAACATAATACATGTATCTAGCACGTAGAATGAAGCTTAAGGATATAGAGGAAGTACATTCTATAGAAGAAAATACTTTTCCTGATCCTTGGTCACAAGATGCATTTGCCAAGGAATTAATGAGTAATACACATTCAATATATATGGTAATAGAAGAAGACGGTACTATAATAGCATATGCAGGATTATGGAATATTGTAGGAGAAGGTCATATTACCAATATAGCAGTTAAAAAAGAAAGAAGAGGAGCTGGATTTGGCAGAAAAATAACAGAGGCTCTTATATATGAAGGGAAAAAACAAGGAATTATATCTTTTACTTTAGAAGTAAGAGTAAGCAACAAAAATGCAATTAAACTATATGAGAAGTTGGGATTTAAAATAGCTGGATTAAGAAAGAATTTTTATGATAAACCCAAAGAAGATGCATATATAATGTGGAAACAAGACTTATAGCCTTAGCAGGGCTATTTTTTTTATTAATTATTAACAAGACACCTTATAAATGTATAAGATAAAGTATATGAAACTTTAAAGGGCAAAGGGTATAGGGAGGAGCTGCTTAATGAAAGAATGTTATGAACTTTCCCATGAAGATTTAGATTTGAAGTCAGTTGTTCTAGAGCAATCTGATAATGACAAAGATGAAGAAGATATATTTGTTGGGAATGGCAGAGTAAGCGAGATACTAGATTTTGGTCTTAAGCTAAATGGATCTGGATATAATATATACTTATCAGCTGAAGAAGGATTAAACACCGTAGAATTTATAAAAAAATTTCTAAAAGAAAAAAGTAAGAAGAACAATCCTCCTGATGATTGGTGTTATGTTTATAATTTTAAAAATGAAGATAAACCAAGAGCATTACGACTTAGATGTGGAAAAGGTAAAAAATTAAAAAAAACTATTGAAAATTGTGTAAAAGATGTAATATTACAATCAAATATAAAATTAAACAGTACCGAATTCAAGAAAGTTGAGACTTGTTTAAAGGATGAATTTTTATCTAAAGGTGAAACTAAATTAGAAGAATTAAAAGACGATGCCAGGAAATTTGGGTTTTCAACTAATATAACAGATAAAGGCATATTTTTTATTCCTATTGTAGATGGAAAAAAAATAAGTGAAGAAAAATATGATGACCTTACAGTGGAAGAACAAGAAATAATATTAGAGAATCTCAACATCATGGAAAATAAATCAGAAGATATAATGAAACAAGTAAAAAGGCTGAAAAAGATATCAGAAGATAAAGTTACTAAACTTCAAAATAAAATATTAAAAATTATAATTGACGATATATTCAAGAAAACAGAGACTGAATTTGAATGCAATAAAAAAGTTATAGGCTATATAAAGGAATTAAAAGAGCATTTATTCAAGAATATAAGGAATATATTATCCGAGACTGATGGTCATGAAACTTTGAACTCTTTACTGAATGATGATGAAGATGATAATCTAGAAAAATATAGAGTTAATCTCTTTATTGATAATTCCAATGTAAAGACATCACCAATTATATATTGTGATAATCCATCTTATTATGAAATGTTTGGTAAAATAGAATATGAAAACGAATTGGGAGTTTATACAACTAACTATACCATGATTAAAAAAGGTATACTTCATAATGCTAATAGTGGATACTTGATCATTAATGCAGAAAATATACTTAATACTGCATTGACGTGGGGAACACTTAAGAAAGTTTTAATAAATAAAAAATTAATATTTGAGAACATTCGAGAACAATTAGGTACACTTCCAATAAAAACCATTAAACCAGAACCAATCCCTATGGATTTAAAGGTTATATTAATTGGAAATGAACGTATATATGGATTGTTGTATGCATATGATAGTGAATTTAAAGAATTATTTAAGTTACATGTTCAGCTTAATACTGAAGTGGAAAAAAATAAAAATATAATAAGAAAATACTATCATTATTTTGATGATGTTTGCAATAAAAAGAGATTCAGGATGCTTACTAAAGACGGAAAAAATGAACTCTTGAAATATGCATCATATGTAGCAGAAGATAGAAATAAGCTTACTACAAAATTCTCTGTTTTAATGGATTTAATAGAAGAAGCTGATTTATGTGCTGCTCATTCCCAATTAAATGTAATTAATTCTACTATAATAAAGAAAGCTGTAAATAAAAAAAATAATAGATCTGCGTTATTAAAAGAAAATATAAAAGACTTGTATGACAAGGATAAAATAATAATTGACTATGGCAAAAAGAAAGTTGGACAGATAAATGGTGTTGCACTAAGCGATTATAGTGAAAATACAATTGCAAGGATAATAAGGATTACTGCTGTAACATATATGGGTAAATTGGGAGTAATTAATATTGAAAAAGAAAATCAGCTTAGTGGAAATGTTTTTGATAAGAGTATTGCTATTTTATCAGGTTATATTGGGAACAAATATTCGCAAGAGTACCCTTTAATGTTAAATTGTCAGCTTTGCTTTGAGCAGGTTTATAATATCATTGATGGTGATAGTGCTTCATGTGCGGAATTATATGCTATTCTATCTAGTTTGTCAGAAATACCTTTTGACCAGAGTATAGTCGTAACAGGTTCTGTAGACCAATTTGGCAATATTCAGCCCGTAGGAGGCGTCACACATAAAGTTAGAGGATGCTACGAGTTATATAAAACAAAGGGTCTGACTGGAAATCAAGGTATTATCGTACCAAAACAAAATGTTGATGAAATAATATTAGATGATGATATATTGGATGATATTAAAGATGGTAAGTTTCATATATATGCCATAGATAACATAGAACAAGGGATAGAAATATTTACTGATGTAAGTATGAATGAGATAGATAAAGCTATAGAAAATAAGTTAAAGTCATATTATGAAAAACTTGAAACAAAAAAAACTTAAATTTGTTGGAGTTATAAAATTAGAAGGTTATTGTAATAATAAAAGTAGAAACCATTATAGTATTATAAAGGATAGATAAGACTATCCTTTTATAATGCATTTATTTTTTTGGACATTTGGACTTGCTATTATTCAAAAATATGATAAAATGCATATGTAAAGAGTAAAGTCTTCCAACAACGTATAATTATTAGTTCTACGAACAAATTAGATATATATTACTAGCAACTCTTGAAAGTAACATCAAAATAAAAATTAATTTATGTAATTTAATAATTAAAGGTAACTATTAATGCTAGTTGCTTATAATTAATAAGCAATCTAAGTATTATTATTATAAGGAGGAAGAATACGAGATGAGAAATATTGAGACAACAACGATTAATACTATTAGAATTCTATCTGCTGAGGGTATTCAGAAAGCAAAATCAGGACACCCAGGATTACCTATGGGAGCAGCCCCTATGGCTTATGAATTATGGGCTAATCATATGAAACATAACCCAAGTGATCCAAATTGGATAAATAGGGATAGATTTATTTTATCAGCTGGACATGGTTCCATGTTATTATACTCATTATTACATTTATTTGGATATGGTCTTACAATCGAAGATTTACAAGAATTTAGACAATGGGGTAGTAAAACACCTGGACACCCTGAATTTGGACATACTGTAGGAGTAGATACAACTACTGGACCATTAGGAGCAGGATTTGCAACTGGTATCGGTATGGCTATGGCTGAAGCTAACTTAGCAGCAAAATTCAATAAAGATGAATATAAAATAGTAGACCATTACACATATGCTATAGCAGGTGACGGTTGTATGATGGAAGGTATTACATCAGAAGCAGCATCTCTTGCAGGAACTTTAAAGCTTGGTAAATTTATTGCATTTTATGATTCTAATAAAATCACTATTGAAGGTAGTACAGATATTGCTTTTACAGAAGATGTTGGAAAAAGATATGAAGCATATGGATGGCAAGTGCTACAAGTTGAAGATGGAAACGACTTAGAGGCTATAGGAAAAGCTATTCAAGAAGCAAAAGCTAATTTGGAGCATCCATCTCTTATTATAGTGAAAACACAAATCGGATATGGATGTCCTGCAAAACAAGGTAAATCATCAGCTCATGGAGAACCATTAGGTGACGATAACATTATTGAAACTAAGAAAAACTTAGAACTTCCATTAGATAAGGAATTCCATGTACCAGAAGAAGTATATGACCATATGAAAGCTTTACAGGAAAAAGGAAACAGAGAGCAAGCAAAGTGGAATGAATTATTTAAAGAATATGCAGCTAAGTATGCTGATTTAGCAAAAGAATGGGAAGTATGGACAAGTGAAGAACTTCCAGTTGATTTATTAAATAATGAAGAATTCTGGACATTCGATAATAAGCCATCAGCTACAAGAGCTATTTCAGGACAAATAATAAATAAACTTACAAAATATATTCCTAATTTATTTGGTGGAGCTGCTGACCTTGCACCTTCTACTAAAACATATATGAATGATAAAGGAGATTTTTCAGCTGAAGATTATTCAGGAATGAATTTACACTTTGGTGTACGTGAATTAGCTATGTCAGCAATGGCTAATGGTATTGCACTGCATGGAGCACATAAACCATTCGTAGCTACTTTCTTCGTATTCAGTGATTACATCAAACCTAGTGTAAGATTATCAGCACTAATGAAGCTTCCTGTAACATATGTATTAACTCATGATAGTATTGGAGTTGGAGAAGATGGACCAACTCACCAACCTATAGAACAATTAGCTGCTCTTAGAAGTATGCCTAATGTAGTTACATTTAGACCTGCTGATCCTAGAGAAACAGCAGCTGCTTGGTATTATGCAATTACATCAAAGGAAACTCCTACAGCTATTGTACTAACGAGACAAAATGTTCCATACTATGAAGAATCCGAGAAAAAAGCTTTGAAAGGTGGATACATTTTAGTAGATTCTGATAAAGAAACACCAGATATGATATTAATGGCTAGTGGTTCAGAAGTAGAATGTATATATGATGCTGCTAAGAAGCTTAAACAAGATGGAATTGATGTACGAGTAGTCAGTATGCCATCTATGGATGTTTTTGATGCACAATCAGAAGAGTACAAAGAAATTGTATTACCTAATAACGTAAGAAAAAGAGTTGCTATAGAAGCTGCTGCAACATTTGGATGGTATAAATATGTAGGACTTGATGGTGAAGTTATTGGTCTTGACCATTTTGGAGCTTCAGCACCAGCAGCTAGAGTGTTTGAGGAATTTGGTATCACAACTGAAAATGTTTATGAAGTTGCAAAAAAAGTGTACACTAAATAATAAATTTTTGCTCATACCCTAATCTAGATTCTTCTACATTGAAGAAATTACCTATATACAGATTAGAATTAGGACGTTATAATAATGATAAGTATATTTCGTAAATTTTTATAGAGAATTTCATAATCAATTTTTTATCCTATAGGCAAAGTTGCTTTTTTGCCCTAGTCATAATTATGGATTTCTCTTCATGTTTATCATTAAAGACACCTAGTGAGGGGATAAAAAATGGAAAAATTTGAAAAGAAAATAATAAAAAATAATGTCCTATCAGAAGTTTACTGTAACAAATGTGGTAAATTAATTTATAGTGAAGACTCAAAAGAAAAATCTGACTATATTAATATTACTAAAGAATGGGGATATTTTTCAAATAAAGATATGGAAACTCATAGCTTCGATATATGTGAAGAATGCTATGATAAATTAATCAAAACTTTTAAATTCCAACCAACTAGAACAAAAAGATAATGTACAAGTTAACTTATTATTATAAAAAGAATGCAGTCGATGCATTCTTTTTTTGTGGTAGAAGTTAATTTCACAGAAATATCCTGAACTACATTTAAGCTATATAGCAGCTTTTCTTGGCAATAATATTAAAGTGATGAAATGTTAAATTGGGTATCTTATAAAAATGGGGAGACTAATTTTAATATGGTGATAACCTACGTTTTATGATACAATAAGAAAAAATAAGGAAGAGGATGAAATATGTTAGATGTATGTTTGTTAGGGACAGGCGGGATGATGCCTTTACCAAATAGATGGCTAACTTCTCTGATGACAAGGTACAATGGTAGTAACTTGCTTATAGATTGTGGAGAAGGGACCCAAATAACTATACGACAGCAAGGATGGAGTTTCAAGTCCATCGATATTATATGTTTTACACATTATCATGGTGACCATATTGGAGGATTACCAGGATTATTATTGACCATAGGCAACTCTGATAGAAGAGAGCCAATCATTCTAATTGGACCTAAAGGTCTACAGAGAGTTGTTAAGGGGTTAAGAGTCATAGCTCCTGAATTACCATTTGAATTGAACTATATTGAGTTAAAAGAAGATTATTCTTGTTTCAATATAAAAGGTTATGAAATAGAGGCTTATAAACTTAATCATAATGTTGTTTGTTATGGATATAATGTTAACATTAACCGTCAAGGAAAATTCTTGGTAGAGAAAGCAAAACAATTAGAACTGCCCATAAAATATTGGAACTTGCTTCAAAAAGGAGAAACAGTAATACATGAAGGCAGAAGCTATGAACCTCAATCAGTACTTGGTCCACCAAGAAAGGGCATAAAATTAAGTTATTGCACTGATACTAGACCTGTAAAAAACATTGAAACATATGCAAAAGATGCGGACCTTTTCATTTGTGAAGGTATGTATGGAGATGAAGAAAAAGAAAATAAGGCAAATGAATATAAACATATGACATTTGAAGAAGCAGCAACTCTAGCTGCAAAAGCCGGGGTTAATGAGCTATGGCTAACACATTTTAGTCCATCATTAGTTAGACCAAAAGATTCATTACATGTGGCTACAAAAATATTTGAAAACTCCAAAGTTGGTAAGGACAGATTAACTAAGACATTAAAGTTTGATGAATAGTATAATAGTATTGTTAATAGATTTCGATATATAATATATAAGGTCTATACTATATTCAAGAATTATCCCATAGGATAAACTAAGAACATTAATGGAGTGGTGAATATGAGAAAAATTATAGCGATTCTAATTCTAGCAAGTTTAGGAATACTGTTGTTTGTGACATTTTCTAATAAAACAAGTAAAGATAGATTTGATAAGAGTTTACTATCAAATTCAGATAGGATTCTAGAATATCTGAAAGAAGACTATGAAGGCACAATAAACAAAATACATGATTTACAAAAGACTCCAGAGCAAGTTTTAGAATTAAATAATATAGTTATGCAAAAATTATATAGTCATGAAATAACAGATGAAGAAATTGAAGTTCTGTTAAAAGTGCAAAGAGAACTATATGATGATGAATTACTAGAAAAAAATCCAATTGATGTTCACTTAGAAAAAGCAAAAGAAGAAATAAATAAATTCAAAGAAAATAATACTAAAATAATAGGTTATGACATTCAGAAAAATAATGATGACAATAATAACAATATTACATTTATAAAAGTCGTTTATTATTTGAATAATGTTGGTCCAGAAGGCGAAATATTTGAAGAATATGTATTAGTAAAAGTAGATAAACTATGGAAAATTAAAGGATGGCAGAAAACAGAAGAATTTATTGTAGTAGGTGATTAAATGAATGAAGACGTAATAATAATGGCTATAGAATCCTCATGTGATGAAACGTCAGTAGCTATTGTGAAAAATGGAAAACATGTTCTATCTAATATTATTTCCTCTCAAATAGATCTGCATAAAAAATTTGGAGGAGTTGTTCCAGAGATAGCATCAAGAAAACATATTGAGAATATTGACCCTGTTATAAGTGAAGCATTAGAAGAAGCTGATATGACCATTAAAGATGTAACAGCCGTAGCAGTTACATATGGACCAGGATTGGTTGGAGCTTTACTAGTAGGGTTAGCAGAAGCAAAGGCTATAGCATTTGCAGCTAAAAAACCATTAATAGGTGTCCACCACATAGAAGGACATATAAGTGCTAATTATATAGAAGGAGATTTTAAACCACCTTTTGTTTGCATGGTAGTATCAGGAGGTCATACCCATTTGGTTCATGTTAGAGATTATGGTAAATATGAAATAATGGGTAAAACGAGAGATGATGCTGCTGGTGAAGCATTTGACAAAGTTGCAAGGTCCATAGGGTTAGGATATCCAGGCGGACCAAAGATTGATAAAATTTCAAGAGAAGGAAATGAAGATGCAATAGAATTCCCTAGATCATACTTAGAAAATGGATCTTATGATTTTAGTTTTAGTGGAGTAAAATCAGCAGTTCTCAACTATATAAATCAATGCAAGATGAAAGAGCAGGAAATAAATGTTCCTGATATTGCAGCAAGTTTTCAAAAATCTGTTGTTGAAGTAATAGTAAATAAAACAATAAAAGCTGCAAAAGAATTGAAACTAGACAAAATTGCTTTGGCTGGTGGTGTAGCAGCTAATAGCAAACTTAGAGAAGAAATGAAGAAAGCATGTGAAAAAGAAGGAATAACATTACACTATCCATCACCTGTATATTGTACTGATAATGCTGCTATGATAGGTGTAGCTGCTTATTATGAGTATATAAATGGTGTAAGACATAATATGGACTTAAATGCCATACCAAACTTGAAATTAAGCGATAGATTTTAATTTAAAAGAGGGTTGCCTTATGGACAGCCCTCTTTATTAATACTATAAAATAGTTTCTCATTGAAACATACTATTTTGCATACTAAGCATTAGTTGGTGGTGTAAAAACACGCTGAGCCATTTCTGAGTCAATAGAATAGATTATTGAGACATCCTTATTAGCTCTCTTTAGTTTTTGTAAAATACCCTTAACAGTAGCTTCTTCTTCTACTTGCTCATCAATAAACCATTTCAAAAAGCTTATAGTAGCATGTTCCCTTTCTTCCATGGCAATATCCATTAATTTATAGATACGACTTGTCACGAATTTTTCGTGTTCTAAAGTCTTGGAATAAACATCTTCTATATCATTATAATTACTTGGTGGTGTTTCAAGACCTTTTATTTCAACTTTTTCATCCATTTCATTTACAAAATTAAAGAATTTCATTGCATGGAATTTTTCTTCTTCTGCTTGTACCATAAAAAAATTAGCAAATCCATCTAGATCTATTGAATAACAATATGATGCCATAGCTAGATAAAGATGAGCAGAGTAGAACTCATAAGTAATTTGTTCGTTTATTTCGTTTAATAATTTTTCACTTAGCATAATTTTACCTCCTACTTTTTTGTTATAGAAATTTACATGATTATTATACCAAGAAAATAATGGTATTGGAAGATGAAACTTCTTATTTGATTTAGTAAATTATTTCTTTAATTTTAGTATACAATAGTTTAAAATAAAATATACGATAATGTAATTAGTTTATTCATACTTGAATTAGACTAATAATAAGCTAATGATTCTGCTTTAATAATTGCTAATTAATATAAGTGAAACAATATATAAAGATTTATTGATGGAGGATAATATAAATGAATAATGTGCAATGTACAGTAATAATACCTGCTGCTGGAAAAGGCAAAAGAATGAAACATGATAAATCAAAACAATATATAGAAATAGATGGTAAACCTATACTAGCATATACTATAGATGCTTTTGAAAAATGTGATGAAATACAAAATATCATTTTAGTGGTAGGGAAAGAAGAAGTCGATTATTGCAGAAAAGAAATTGTAGAAAAATATAAGTTTCAGAAGATAATAGCTATATTAGAGGGAGGAAAAGAAAGGCAGGATTCAGTCTACGAAGGTATAAAAAAAGTGCCAGAGGATAGCGATATTGTTTTGATACATGATGGTGCCAGACCTTTTGTAGGTGCTGAGCAAATAAAACAAACAATTGATAATGGGATCAGATATGGTGCTTGTGTCTTAGGAGTCAAGGTTAAAGATACAATTAAAGTAGTTGATGATGATAATAATATTGTAGATACCCCTAACCGAAATAATCTCTGGGCAATACAAACACCTCAAACATTTAAAAAAGAATTAATTACATTGGCTTATCAAAAAGCTCAAAATGATAATTATTGTGCTACAGATGATTCCATGTTAGTTGAAAAATATTTAGATATTAAAATAAAAATGGTAGAAGGAATATATTCAAATATAAAAATAACCACTACAGAGGACTTAGTTATAGCCAAAAATTTTATTCATCAGTAATAATATCTTAATGTTACTTATCTTAATTTCTAATTTAAATAATTTGATCTCAAATTGGATTAAAAATAAAAGGATGAAAAGGATGAAAAAGCTTATATATCAGTGTTAAGCGATGTATTTACAATATATGGATTTGTCTGAATATAAAAATAATGAATTTATCTATTGACACTTAAAATAATATATGATATCATACCGCTTGTCGTTAAATACTGACGAAAAAAACAAGCAAAAAAACAACTCGAAAAAAGTTGTAAAAAAGGCTTGACACATCGGCTAAGATGTGATAAATTATTAAAGCACTCGATAATGAGTTGCGAAATACGGAGAGGTGTCCGAGTGGCTTAAGGAGCTGGTCTTGAAAACCAGTGACTCCGAAAGGGGCCGTGGGTTCAAATCCCACCTTCTCCGCTCCGATAATTATAAACCACACACTGGTGGTTTTAATTATTGCTAAAATGCAAATAATCGCGAAGTGTTTAGAAACGGCTTGGAGAAGTACCCAAGCGGCTGAAGGGGCTCCCCTGGAAAGGGAGTAGGTCGTTAACGCGGCGCGAGGGTTCAAATCCCTCCTTCTCCGTTTGATAATTAATTGAAAAAGTTGTTGACAAACATCAGAAAATATGATAAAATATTTTTCGCTAATGCATTAAAAGATAACAAATAGAACCTTGAAAACTGAACAGTGAAACAACCAAAAACTTAGTAATAAGTTTTACCCAAGAAAATTCCTTAGTAAATTAATGGATAAAGACGATAGTCTATAAAATATAAGCCAGAGCAATCTGGTCAAGATTAAAACTTATACGATGTTTTAAGTTAAGAATAACTAACCTTTGATAATTAAGACAATTTAATCTTAAAATCAAAGCTAAAAAATTCTAACCTTAAAAAATCTTTAACATGAGAGTTTGATCCTGGCTCAGGATGAACGCTGGCGGCGTGCTTAACACATGCAAGTCGAGCGAGAAGCTACCTATTGAACCTTCGGGTGATTTAGGTAGTGGAAAGCGGCGGACGGGTGAGTAACGCGTGGGTAACCTGCCCTATGCAGGGGGATAACACATTGAAAAGTGTGCTAATACCGCATAAGACCACAGAGTCGCATGACTTAGTGGTAAAAACTCCGGTAGCATAGGATGGACCCGCGTCTGATTAGCTAGTAGGTAAG